>JAWOCH010000007.1:0-31111 GCA_046483865.1 Candidatus Brocadiia bacterium
CGGCTCCCCCCCTCCACCATCGTCGGGCTGCCCGACGCGAGCGTGAAGGAGAGCATTGACCGCGTGCGGGCGGCGCTGAAGAACACCGGATACCGATTGCCCGCCCTCGCCATGACCGTCAACCTGGCCCCCGCCGACCGGCGCAAGGAGGGCCCGGCCTTCGAGCTGCCCATCGCCCTGGGACTGCTGGAGGCCAGCGACAGCTTTCAGTTCCCCGACGCCCGCCGATACAGCGTGGTGGGCGAGCTGGCCCTGGACGGACGCGTGCGCCCCGTGAAGGGCTGCCTGGCCATGGCCCTGCGCGCGCGGGAGGAGGGCATGGACGGCATGGTGGTGCCGCTGGACAATGCCCGCGAGGCGGCCGTGGTGGAGGGGCTCGACGTGGTGCCGGTCAATGACCTGGCCGAGGCCGCCGCGTTCCTGAGCGGCAACCGACCGCTGCAGCCCCTGCGGCTGGACCGGGAGGAGCTGTTCCACAGCGCCCCCAGCTACGAGGTGGACTTCGCCGAGGTGCGCGGCCAGCACCACGTCAAGCGCGCCATCGAAGTGGCAGCGGCCGGGGGGCACAACATCCTGATGATCGGCCCGCCGGGCGCGGGCAAGAGCATGTTGGCCCAGCGGCTCTGCACCGTGCTGCCCGCCCTGACGGCGGAGGAGTCGCTGGAGACCACGCGCATCTACAGCGTCTGCGGCCTGCTGGAGGCGGGCACGTCGCTGATGGCCGTGCGCCCGTTCCGCTCGCCGCATCACACCGTCAGCCACGCCGGCCTGGTCGGCGGCGGCAGCCATCCGAAACCGGGCGAGGCCAGCCTGGCCCACCACGGCGTGCTGTTCCTGGACGAGCTGCCGGAGTTCAGCCGCTCCGCCCTGGAGGCGCTGCGCCAGCCGCTGGA
Source organism: Candidatus Brocadiia bacterium (assembly GCA_046483865.1). GTDB lineage: Bacteria > Planctomycetota > Brocadiia > SM23-32 > SM23-32 > JAWOCH01. The sequence goes on from JAWOCH010000007.1 coordinate 894, forward strand.
GGACGGCCGCATCACCATCTCCCGCGCCCAGATGACCGTCACCTACCCGTCCGAGTTCATGCTGGTGGCGGCGATGAACCCGTGCCCATGCGGGCACTATACGAATCCGAAGCGGGAATGCCGCTGCACGCCGCGCCAGATCGAGAGCTACCGCCGGCGGGTCAGCGGGCCGCTGCTGGACCGCATAGACATCCACGTGGACGTGCCGGCGGTGGAATATCGCGACCTGGCCACCAACCGGCCGGCGGAGCCTTCCTCCGCCGTGCGCGAGCGCGTGGTGGCCGCCCGGCAGCGCCAGAGGGAGCGGTTCCGGGACGCCGGAGTGTTCACCAACGCGCGCATGCAGCGTCGGCACATCGAACGGTGGGCTCAGCCGGACAACGACGGTCAGCTCCTGCTGCGCCAGGCGATGGACGCGCTGGGCCTGAGCGCCCGCGCCTATCACAAGATCCTCAAGACCGCCCGCACCATAGCCGACCTGGAGGGCGAGGAGAACGTCCTAAGCCACCACATAACCGAAGCGGTCAACTACCGCACGCTGGACCGGCGGCTGGAGTAGGCGCGCCAGCGTGTGGCACAGAGGAGATCATCCGCAGGCCGGGCAGGGGCGGGAAGAAGGTGAGGTCGGCTCCGAAGTTGTCCATGGCTACCACGGCGTCGCCGCGCAGGCGGACACGGATGTCGTGGTTCTCGTGGTGCAGGACGATTCCCCGTTCTACGAGGGGGAATTCCACGCGCAGCCACTCTCCTACCGACGGGTCCTGTATGTGCAGGTAGCCGTCTTGCGGCGCGCGCGGCTGGCCGTGCAGACGCAGCTCGCCCTGGGGGACCCACGGCGGGATGCGGACCATGAGCGGGCCCGGATAGTCGGCGCGCAGCTCCAGGACGCCCTCCTCCGGCGGGTCCAGGTCGTCCGTGTACGGCGACCGGACTGTGAGGCCCTCGGCCTGGTGGTCGAACAGCAGCTCGACGCGGCGGGTGTCGCCCTCGCGGCGGATTATGTGGCGGTATGCCTTGCAGAGGGACGAGACGGCGCCGCCGACGATGTCCAGGTAGAAAATGGCGCAGCCGAGTCCGAGCGCGCGGTGGCCGTAGGGTGCGGCAAAGCCATAGGCGCCCAGGTTGCGGTCCCCCACGTCGCGCAGCGCGTCCACGCCGTCCGGGTTCGGCGGCTCTTCTACGAACGAGACGTCGCGCAACTGGCTCGGAAGCAGGTGGCCGCGCAGGATGCGCTCCGCGTCCTCGTATGCCTCGACGCGCCCCCAGCGGCCGAGGATGAGTGCGGTCTCCAGGATGTCGCCGGTGTTGTTCGCCTCCCCCATGTCGGGGAAGTCGCTCGGCTCCGGCCGGTCCCCTTCGGTGCACCAGCCCAGCTTGTCGCGCAGCTCCCAAAGGCCGTTCGAGTAGAACTTATAGACCCGTTCCATCAGGGCGTCGTCGTCGGTCAGTTCGGCGAAGTGCGCCAGGCCCGATAGTGTACACGTGACCGAGTGGCAATGCTCACAGAGGCGGTCAACGTCGTACGAACCGTCGGCCGGAAAGGACTCGTCCATCGCCTTGCGCACACAGGTGCGGGCCAGCTCCAGTGCGCCGTCCAGGCCGGTCGCCCCATACAGGCTGACCAGCGCCCCTATCGCGCGCCCCATGATTGGTATGAACGTGGTGAACTCCTCGTGCGTCTCCACGCCGTGCTCCCGCTCCAGCCGCTCGGTGTCCCAGCCGGCCTCGCGGTCCCAATACTCATCTATCGCCGCCAGGAACTCCTCGGCGGTCTCGACGGCCTTCTGGGAGTCGCGATGCCGGGCCAGCGCGTAGAGCGCAAAGAGGGCCTCGCGGCAGTTATGCGCAACGAACAGCGTACGGTCGGCATGCTGTTCCGGCCGGTTCAGCGGCAGGGCCACCGGACCGGAGAAGGAGCGATACATCGCCCGGGCGTGCTTGTTGATGCACTCCTCGTCCATCTCGACCCCGACGGCGTCCTCGGCGCTCAGAAGCGCGTACAGGTGCCGTCCGGGCACGTGCGTGTCCGAGAACAGGGCGAAAAAGCCAAAGTGCGGCTCCGGCCAGACCTCCGAGATGAAGAACGGCGTGTCGTTGTCGTCGGCGTCGAAGACATTGCACATCGTCCGGCAGCCCAGACTGATGGCGTCCGGGATGCTCGTCGTGTTCACGTTGCTGACTCGGCTCATCCGCGGACATCCCCGGTTTGTGATAGCGGTGCCGGCCGGCGCATGCGCGACGGCATCGCCGGCCAACCCGAGCTTACGGCACTGAGCGCGCAACGCAACTGCCGCGATTGCAGTTCTGTGCGAAGCTGGTTAGTGTACGCGCGGAGCAGTGCAAGTGAGAATCCCGGGAAGACGGCCACCCGTGGACAGCGGTCCCGGGGGCCGGCTCGGCGCCTGCGTTCTACGTATGAAGAGGGTGACCTCCGTGCATGTGAGAAGACGATACTCCCTGACGGCCATCTTGGCGCTTCTTCTGATCTCCGTGCCCATATCGGCGACGCGCGCCGGCGGGCCCGAGCACTACAGCGACCCCGCGCGGTTCGTCGTGACTACCGACGTTGTGCAGCAGGACATACCGCCGTTCACCGCCACTGCAGGCGCCTTCGGGAACAGCCTGCTGCGGAGCGGCGGCGGGTTCGAACCCGTTGTCTGGCGGCACATGTTCCTGCCCAACCGCGACTCCCCCGACCGCGTGCTGGCCGATCAGAACGCGTTCACGCGCTGGGACACCTTGCGCGAAGGCTTCCTTGACGGCGCATCCGTGCGCGTCTACCGCATAGTGAACGGCACGTTTCGTCTCGTACGCGAGGGCAGAATCCCGGAGGGAGGATACCACTGCAGCGGATGGCTCTCCGTCACCGGAGACGGCAAGCTGGTGCCGGCCGGCAGCACCGAATATACATTCAAGTGGGCCGGCTATAACCGACCGGACGTGCCCTACTACTTCACGGTCACTGCGGTGGATGAGAGCGGCGCGGAGTCCGCGTTCGCGCAGCCCGTGCACGTCGTCCGTCCCGACGAAGTAGCCAGGGAGAACCCGGACAACACGCTGACGGCCTTCAAGCCTGCGAAGGAGAACACGGACGAATCGGCGCCTTCTGCACCGGACGGACTGCGCGGGCAGGTCCTGGAGAACGGGAACTATCGCCTGAGCTGGAACGGGGTCCGCGCAAGCGATCTGGCCGGCTACCGCATATACCGCTCCGACTATGCCCCGGAGCATCACAAGGGCTTCTACGCTCAACTGGCCCAACGCCCCCAGGATCCCGGCAAGCACATAAAGGCCGGCGACATGGTGATCGTCAGCAAGAAGTTCTACTCGTTCTCCCGGAACAGGTACCACTCCAATCGCGTGTGGGGAGCGGGTCAGGCCAACCACGCCGGCATGCCGGGGCTGGTCGGCTTCTATCCGGATGAAGATCCGCACGCCAACTGGAGGCTGGTCCCCCATGCCGAAGACAGCCCCGTGCCGGAGGGCGGGGAGACCTGCCTGAAGCTGGAGCTGAAGGAGGGGGCCAGCCGGCAGGGCCTGGCCACCTACAACCACAGCGGAACGGGTCAGACGTGGTACGAGGTGCTCGAGACCAAACCCTACAAGGTGGAAGTCTGGCTCCGGCACGACGGAGAGGGTAAGAAGCCGGTCCGGTTCAGCTTGAACGGATTCTACGGCGACAAGATCGAGCCCATAGAGTTCCAGGCAACCAGCCGCTGGCAGAAGCACGAGGCCACTTTCACCCCGCCGGTGGTCCAGGACGGCAGCCGGGCCAACCAGATGCGGCTGCAGTTCCGCGGTCCCGGCACGTACTACGTGGACAACTTCCGCGTCTACAGGGCCGACACCGCGTATCTGGACCTGCTGCCCAGGGACCACGAAGCCTTCAGGCGCTCGGGGATGACGGCCCTGCGCACCCACGGGCCCATCAAAACCGGCACCAGCACCTACAGCATGGAGCAGTACACCAACGCGGGCGGCGCCATCGAAGGAGTGCGCCTGGGGAACACGCTCCCCCAGATGCTGCGCGTCATGAGGGATCTCGGCGTCCGGCCGTGGCTGCAGGTGGAGATGCACATGTCGCCCCGGGAATGGCAAGGGCTGGTGGAATATCTGGCGGCGCCCTACGATCCGGCCACAGACTCGCCGGAGTCCAAGCCCTGGGCCTGCAAGCGATACCGCCAGGGACAGCAGAGGCCATGGGTGGAGGAGTTCGACAGCATCTGGTTCGAGCTGAGCAACGAGACGTGGAACTGGCTTTTCAGCCCCTGGATCTTCCACGCAACGACAGACGCCGCCACGGGCGAGAAATACGGCCGCGGCGAGGTCTACGGCATGTACCAGGAGTACGTCCGCTCAGTCATGAAGGAAAGCCCCTACTGGGACCAGGCCGACCTGGATGAGAAGCTGGTCTTCGTGCTGGGTGGGTGGTCGGGCCAGCGCTACGGGCGCCAGGCGGCCAGCCGCTCCCCGCATTCGCAGTACATGACCATCGCCGCCTACAACGGCGGTTGGGACGAGGGTGAAGGCCCGCCGCAACTCACAGATGCCAGTTTCTTCAACGTCCTGGCACAGGTGAACCAGACCGCAATACCGCGGGCGGACAGACACCTCCGGGAAAGGCTGCGGCTCAAGCGCGAGGAAGGTGTCGCCATCGAGTTGGGCACCTATGAAGCCGGCCCCGGTTACGCGCTGAACGGCCTCAACAACGCGCGCGTGACCAAGGAACAGGCCCGCCAGCAGGAACTGGTGATGAAGAGCTTGACGGCCGGCACGGCAACACTGGACAGTTTCCTGGCCCGGGCCTACCGGACATTCCGCACACAGAACTTCTTCACCTTCAGCCGCGGCCCGACCTGGAGTTCGCACGCCGAGTGGTATCGCGGCGGACAGGCTTACCCTTGCTGGGTGGTACTGGAGCTTTTCAACCAACATGCCACCGGCGACATGCTGCGGACCGAGACGGTGAGCTGTCCCAGCATGGACCTTCGGGGGTTCAGGCGCCGCAAAGCCGTGGAGGACGCCCCCCTGGCGGCCGTCTACGCAACGCGTGAAGGTGATCGGGTTGGCCTCTTCATCGTTTCGCGGAAGATACCCGACTATCCTGTGACGGGTGACGACGGCTACACCCCCGTCACGGTGGAGTTGCCCTTCTCCGAGGTCGAGTCCATCACTCTCTACCGGATGGCGGGCGACGCCAGGGCTAACAACTTCCACGAACGGCAGGTGGAGGTGGAGACGGAGGCGATACCCGTCACCGAGTTCTCAGCGCAGTTCCGCCTGAACGAAGCGCCCGGCGCCGAAGATCGTGGCCTGCCACCGGCCGCCACGTTCCTCTACGTCTTCGAGGGCGTGAACGCGCCGCAGGGCCGGCCTGTCCCGCCGTCGTCCCTGGTGCCACAGGAGTAGACAGCCTTCCGGCACAGGCGTGCCGCCGCATTGGACCAACAGCGCGGGAGGCCTGCACGGTGCGAGGAAGGCGGGCACGTGCGGCTTGACCGACATCGCGCGGCCACGTATCATCAACAGTGTGACGGTCGCGTTCCGGGGGCACCGGCGAGCGCGTCGTTGCGGAACTCCTCACACCGTTGTCGCGTGCCTCAGGGGGCCGCGCAGCAGCACCGAAACTGTTCGCGTTGCAGGGGGACGACTGATGAGAGACCTTTCTGAGCAGTGGGGCCAGGCTGGCGAGGCTTCCGGAAGTGCCGGGCGCACCGGCCAATCCAGCTACCGGCAACTCGGGCCGGACGACGACGAGGATAAGCCCCAGCCGATGGCCGTCATGGACATCAGCAGCAGCAGTTGCCGGATCGCCGTGGGCGACGCGATACCTGAACACGCGGAGCTGGAGCTGCACATAGACGGGCCGGGGCTGGACGAGCCAGTCGAGCTGACCGGTCAGGTGGCGTGGTGCCGGCGCGACGGCGACAGCGGCTTCGCGCACGTGGCTGCCCTGGACATATCGCCGCCGACCGGCGAGGAGATGCAGGTCATCCGGCAGTTGCCCCAGTACTTCGACCTCAACAGGCTGCAGGTGGACGAAGAACTGGTGGAGACCATGCCGCGCGGGGTTGCTATGGAGATGAAGCTGGTGCCGTTCCGCCTGGACGAGGCAAACAACACGCTGCACGTGGCCACCTCGGTGTGGCACATGCGCGAGACCATCGAAACGCTGACGAAGCAGTTCGGCCACAGACTCGTCCTCCACTACGCCCCTGCCCGTGACGTGGTTCGTGCAATCCGTTTCCTCTACGGCACGGTGGCGGACAGAGGGGACGGAGTCTCCGCCGGACATGCCTTCCTCCAAAGCACGCTGGAGGAGGCGCACGAGTTGCGCGCTTCCGACATACACCTCCAACCGGGTGAGCCCTGCCAGGTGCGCTATCGGGTGGACGGCGTGATGACGCGCGGACCGGCCCTCGACTACGACCTTTACCGCACACTGGTCAATCGCATCAAGGTGCAGGCCAACCTGGACATCGCCGAGCAGCAGGACGCGCTGGACGGCGCCTTCGCCTGGGAAACACCGGACGGGCAACACCGGGACGTGCGGGTGGCAACCATCCCCACCGTGTCGGGCGAGCACGTGTCGCTGCGGCTGTTCGGACCGGGCGACAGGCCGGCGCGTCTGTCCGCTCTGGGTCTTTCGGAGGAGCAGTTGCGCGCGCTGCGCAGGACGCTCCAACAGCCCGAGGGCCTGGCGCTGATCGTCGGCCCGGCGGGCGCGGGCAAGACCACTACGCTCTACGCCACACTGCGGGAGATTGACCGGATAGACAACCACGTCATCACGATGGAAGATCCGGTCGAGCACCGCTTCGCCAACGTCACGCAGATAGAACTGCACGGGCGCAGCAAGATGGCGGTTGCCAACATGCTGCGCTCGGTGCCCCGGCACGACGCGGACATCCTGACGGTGGGCGAGATCCGCGACCAAGATACGCTGCATCTTACCATGCAAAGCGCCCTGAACGGCGCGTTGACGCTGGCGGGCGTCCAGGCAGACGACGCTCCCTCCGCACCGGTGCGGCTGCTTAACATGGGGGCCCCGCCCTACGTTTTGGCCTCGAATCTGCGACTGGTCGTCGCCCAACGGCTGGTCCGTCGGCTGTGCGAATCCTGCCGCCGAAGCACCGAACTGACCGAACCCAACGCCCGCTGGCTCGGGCTGGAGCCCGGCCTGGAAGTCTACGAGGCGGCGGGTTGCCAGGCGTGCAACTTCACCGGCTACCTGGGGCGCACCGGGGCGTTTGAGATCCTGCCGATAGACGGGGGGGCACGCCAGTTGATACTGGAACAAGGCGAGGCCGAAGCCTTCCGACGGGCCGCGCGCGAGGCCGGCATGGTCAGCATGCTGCAACGGGGGGCGGAGTACGTGGCCTCGGGCAAGACGGACGCGCGGGAGGCGCTGCGCTGCATACCGCACGGAGAAGCGGAAGAGGCCGACTGAGCGCGGCGGGCGGCGTGTCCGGGGGCATTAGTCAAGGGGGGCACCCAGCGATGCTTGTGGATATCATCATAGCTTTCGTGGTCGCCGGTGCGTGCACGGGCATCCTCGCCATGTGGTACACGCCCCATGGCGCCAGGCGAATTCTGGGATACCTTTCCCTCTTCCTGTTCCTGTTCATGGCGGTTTGGGCAGGTGGCCTGTGGCTCCGGCCCATCGGGCCGGAGCTTTGGGGTCAGGCGTGGCTGGGATTCCTGCTGACAGGCTGCGTGTTCTTCCTGGTGCTGGCGGCTTACTTCTCGCGGCTCTCGAGCGTGCCGGCCGAGGTAGCCGCCGAGGTAGCCGCCGTCGGCATGGGAGTGTTCTTCTACCTTCTGAACCTGGTCTTCCTGGCCGCCATCGTCACGCACTACACCTGGCACCAGGCTCCCGGTTGAGCCGTCGCGGCCCGGCGCTGCTGCTTGACCGGGCGTTCGGGCGCGGGCTACAATCATGGTGTGCCTGCTGCCATGGAGGGTGCCTTGCCTGCCATAGACCGCTTCCTGAAGTTCATCGAGTCCCAGGGGGCGTCCGACCTGCACATCGCCGCAAAGCGGCGCCCCGTTATCCGCCTGGACGGCACCATAGTCTCCCTCAAGGGCGACGTGCTGAAGCCCGACGAGACCGAGCGCCTGTTCCGGGAGATTATGCCGGCGCACAACCAGGAGGAGCTTGACCAGCGCGGGGACACGGACTTCGCCTATGAGCTGGAGGACGTCGCGCGTTTCCGCGTCAACGTGTTTGAGGACATGTACGGCGTCGGCGGCGCCTGTCGCCTGATACCAAACCGCATCCGGAGCGTTGATGAGCTGGGTATCCCCGGCTCCGTCACCAAGCTCTGCTACCTGCCCAAGGGGCTGGTGCTCGTGACCGGCCCGACGGGCTGCGGCAAATCCACCACGCTGGCCTCTCTCGTGCAGCTCATCAACGAGACGCGGAAGGCACACATCGTCACCATCGAGGATCCCATCGAGTACGTCTACGAGGAGAGCAAATGCCGCATCAACCAGCGGGAGGTCCACACGCACGCGGAGTCGTTCCCCCGGGCGTTGCGGGCTGCGCTGCGACAGGATCCGGACGTGGTGCTGGTCGGTGAGATGCGGGATCTGGAGACCACCCGGACGGCAATCCAGACAGCCGAGACCGGGCACGTCGTGTTCGCCACCTTGCACACCACCACCGCGGCATCCAGTGTGGACCGGCTCATCAGCCAGTACCCGCCCTCCGAGCAGGAGCAGATCCGCAGCATGGTCGCCAGCAACCTGACGGGCGTGGTGAGCCAGACGCTGCTGCGTCGTCGCAACGGCGGCATGGTGGCGGCTTTTGAGGTGCTCATCGTCACCGCCGCCGTCCAGGCGACCATCAGGGAGCGCAAACTCCACCAGATCCCGTCCATCATGCAGACCAGCGCCAAAGCCGGCATGGTGCAACTGAACGATTCGCTGGTTCGTCTGGTGGTGCAGGATATGGTGGAACCGCGGGAGGCGTTCGCCAGCACGGTGGACCGGGAGGAACTGGAACGGAAGCTGAAGATGGCCGGCGTCGAGGTGGCACCAGAAGAAGCCATGGGGTTGGAGGAGTGACATGGAATTCGTCGAACACCCGCTCGAGCCTTTCGGGGAGATGCTGCTTGAGGTCTCCGTCCCCAGCGACCTCGGGTACAAAACGCCCGTCGTCCTGCGTATCATCAAGAAGCTCCAGGAACACGGCTGCCTGCCGCCGGGCGACAACCCCCGCGCGGAACTCGTCCTGGACGAAGCCCTTACCAACGCCATACTCCACGGCAACAACTGCGATCCCGACAAAGAGGTCACCGTCCGACTGTGCACCGACAGCCAACGGTGGTGCATGGTCGTGGAGGACGAGGGCGAAGGGTTCAGTCCCGAGCAGCTCGAGCAGCCCGAGACCGCCCTGCTCAGCAGGGGGCGCGGGGTGCAGTTGATGGATTCCTACCTGGACGAGCTGCGCTACAACGCCGCTGGCAACGCTGTGATGCTGGTGCGGCACTGCCAGCCGGAGGTCGAGCGGGAGAAGCCCGAGCCCGAGGCCGCCGATAAGGCCCCCGAAGGAGGCGTGGAGGTCCGTCAGGAAGGTGACGTGGCGGTGGTGTGCATCCATGAGAGGCGCGTCTCGCAGGAGAACATCCGCGAGGTCAACCAGGCTGTCACGCGCGCCGCCAGGGACGCGGCAGCGCTGGTTCTGGACATGCGCGACGTGGGCTTCATCACCAGCGTGTTCATCCGCACACTGGTCTCGCGGCACAAGGAGTTCAACCAGCGCCGGGGGTATTTTGTGCTGGCCGGGCTGAGGCCGGAAGTCGTGGAGATCCTCGCCTCGGTGGCCCTGGACAAGGTACTTGAGATCGCCGAAGGTCCGCAGGAGGCGGTGGCTTCCGTGCGCAGCCGGCTCCAGGCCGGGGGCTGAGCCGCCGGCCCCTGACCACCTGACCCGTGTCAGCATGTAGCGGTTACAGTAGTTAGGGGACCACGTGAGCACTGCCATAGCCTTGCTGAAGCGAAGCGCACTCCCGATCGTGGTCGCCTGTCTCTGCGCTGCGGCCGGGGCCGCGCCGGAGGCGGGGATGCGCCCGGCGCCCGAACATGGCGGAAGCGACGAGGAGGCCGGAGTGACTGCCGCGCTCCACCGCCCCGAGGACCCGCGGGTCGAACACGTCTGCGCGGTAGCGCCGGACATCCTGGCCGTGACCATACAGGCCCAGAAGATACTGCCGTCCGAGCAGCAACCCTACGTGGGCCAGGAAGGCGACGAGATTGTCGAAGATGGGCCGGAAGTGCTCGCCTGGCACCACGGGGAGGTAGTCGAAACCCGGAAGGACCTGGAAGTGCACCGCCGGACTGACGGCGACGCGAGCCACATCGGCTGGTTGGTCATCAACGAGGCCCAGCTCTGGCCAATGGAGAAGACCGCCGGCAATCCCCTGGACGACGCGGCTGTTCTCGAACCGGCCGCTTACGCGGTCAGCTCCCCGGACGACCCGAACTACAGCCAGCCCATCCGCCCCGCCGCCGTTCACCGCAAGAGCAAACCAACCGATCACGGCACGCACGGCGACTTCCCCGTGCGCCATCACGTCTATCTGCGCCTGCCCCACCCGCTCCAGGAAGGTTGCAGCTACGACGTTCACCTGAGCGGCATCAATACCCGTAAGCCACACGTGACCTACCGGCACGTACCGACCGAGGTCCGCAGCGACGCGATCCACGTCACCCAGGTCGGCTACCGGCCGGACGACCCCTCCAAGCGCGCCTACCTGTCCACCTGGCTGGGGACCGGCGGCGCGCTCAGCTACGACGTTGACACCTTCCATCTGCTGGCCGAGGAAACGGGCGAGCGCGTCTATCGCGGCCGTGTCGAGCTGGCCTTCGCCGCTGACCGGCCGGAGACCCTGAAGGAGAAGCGCAACTACAACAAGACCGACGTCTACCACCTGGACTTCTCCGACTTCTCGGAGCCGGGGACGTACCGCGTCTTCGTGCCGGGCATCGGGAGCAGCTACACCTTCCGCATCGGCGACGACGTGTGGCGGAACGCGTTCAGGGTTTCGATGATGGGGTTCCTGCACCAGCGCAGCGGCATCGCGCTCGGCCCGCCGTTCACAGATTATGCCCGTCCGCGCCCGATGCACCCGGACGACGGATTCTTGGTGTTCCACACAGACGTGACGTTTCGGGACGGGGAATCGGGGGCGATACGCGACAGCCTGCGGCGCCTGATGGGGCCATCACCGGACGCAGCCGAGCTGCAGGCGCATCCGGGCGCCTGGGGCGGCTACATGGACGCCGGCGACTGGGACCGCCGCAGTCAGCATTTGAGGCCGACCTATCTGCACCTGGAGTTGCTCGAGCTGTATCCCGACTACTTCGAGCGCCTGGATCTCGCGCTGCCGCCCGGGGAGGCCGACAACGAGTTGCCCGACGTGCTGGACGAAGCCCTGTGGAACCTGAGCTTCTACCGCCGGCTCCAACGCAAAGACGGCGGCGTGGGAGGCGGAGTCGAGTCCACCGCCCATCCCCGCACCGGCGAGTGTAGCTGGCAGGAATCGCTCTGCGTGGGTACCTTCGAGCCCGACCCGGAGACCACTTACCGCTACGCCGCCGTCGCGGCGAAGGCGGCCCGCCTGCTGCGCCGTTACGAACAGGAGAAAGCCGTCGGCTACGAACGGAGCGCGCAAAGCGCCTGGCGATGGGCCGAAGATGAGGTCTGGCGCACGGCACCCGACAGCAGGGAGAACGGCCGTGTGCGCGAGGTGCGCGCGCTGGCCGCCGTCGAACTCTATCACCTGACCGGGGAGCCCGCCTACGAGGACGCCTTTCGGGACATCGTGCTCGCGGAGGGGCGCGACTTCGCCGCGGACCGGCACGCCTGGTTCGCCTACGCGCTGCTGCCGGATGAGCTGGCCGACCCGGAACTGCGCCAGCGCGCGATTGAGGGATACCGCAGGCTTGGCGACACGGCGCTGGAGTTCATGCGCGGCAACGCGTTCAACATAGCCACCGACAACCCCTACCTGCCCATGATCGGCTACGTGGGCTACTGGTCGGTGCCCGGCATGTCGGTGGGACCCGGGCTGACCCGGGCGCATTACCTGACCGGAGATGGGAAGTACCTGGCCGGCGCGGTGGCGGCCTCCAACTTCTCGGCGGGGGCCAACCCGATGAACATGACGCTCACCACCGGGCTGGGTCACGTTTGCCCGCTGCACCCTCTGCACATTGACAGCCGCCGTTCGGCCCAGCCGGCACCGGCGGGGTTGACCGTCTTTGGGCCGACCGATCCCGCGCTGCACACGCGCAACGTCGACTGGGCGCACAAGTGGCGCCTCGGGCCGACCATGGTCCCGGACAGCCGCACCTGGCCGGTCACGGAGTTCTACGTGGACATCTACAAGTGGCCGGCGATGTGCGAGTACACCGTGCAGCAGACGCTCGGGCCCACGTCCTATCATTGGGGCTACCTGGCCGCCAGGCGGCAGCTCGCAGAGCACTGACGAAAGGAGCCATCGCCGATGGAAGTCATGGTCGAGCACGAAAGCGGATTCCGGTTCGCCGCAACCTGCCGAGGGCATACGGTCACATCCGGCGAGGGCGAAGACGGCAACGAAGAGCGCGACGGAATGTGGCCGGTCCAGCTCTTCGAAGCCGCCCTGGGCATGTGCATCGGCGGCTACATAGTCGAGTACTGCGCCGAGAACGACATCCCATACGAGGGGATGACCGTCGAGCTGAGCCGGCACATGCAGGCCGGACCTCCCGATCCGGTCACTGGAGAGAGCCGCTCCCTGACCAGCCGGATCAACGCCGTTGTCCATCTGGACGCGGAGCTTACCGACCGGCAGCAGGAGGACATCCTCGCGATGGCCGATAGCTGCCACATAACACGGAGCATCGGCGCGGGACTGGAGATAGACTGCTCACTGGCGCCGCCCGAGAGCTGAACTGCCCCGCCGGTTGGACGGCCACGTAGGGGGCTGTATAATCCCCGCCCGATTCCTGCGAGGAGAGCAGTATGTCCACTGGCGGATGGAACATGACCGAGACGGAGTACCTGCGGGCGCCCGGCGCTTCGCTGCTGGCCTTCCACAATGTGTACCCGCAGGGCAAACAGGGCGGGATCGAGCTGATACACCATGGCCGTCGGGTGGCTGCCTGCGGCATGGTCCGGCCCGATCCCTGGCGCGGCCGGCCGTCGGCGTTCTCGAAGCTGCTGGAACGCAGGGCGCAGGACGATCCGACCCGGCTGGAAGTGGACGTTCACGAGCCGAACCTCGAGCTGGACTACCGTCTGACGCTGCGCCCGGACGGCGCTTCGGTGGCTCTCACCGTCGAGTCCGACCAGCCCCTGCCCGACGGCGCGCCGGCCGCTTTCTGCCTGGAGTTGTTCCCGCCGGCGCACTTCGGCCGCGGCTACTCGCTGGACGGCGTCGGTGGTGTCTTCCCCCGTGAACCGGACCGCCCCGTGCGGCGCGAGGCCGACGGCACGGTCCGAGCGACGACGCTCGCCGCCGGGCGCCGGCTGGTGCTCTGCCCGGAGGATGATCTGCGGCGCGTCGAGATAGAGGCCGCCGAGGGTTCGCTTGAGCTGTTGGATGCGCGCAAAAGGGACATCGAAGTCTGGTTCGCCGTCGTCTCGCCCCTGCCCGCCGGGCAGACCGGTCGTGTCCTGCAGTGGCGTATCACGCCCAACCGGGTGGCCGGATGGCGCCGGCAGCCGGTGCTGTGCGTCTCCCAGGTGGGCTACCACCCCGACCAGCAGAAGCAGGCCCTGATCGAGCTGGACCCGCGCTGGGACAGGCCGGAGGAGGCGTCTCTCCTGCGCGTGCTGCCGGAGGGCGGACTGGAGACTGCCCTGTCGGCGCCGCTCGAGCGTTGGGGGAGCTTCCTGCGCTACGACTACGCCGTCTTCGACTTTACTGACCAGCACACTGAGGGCCTCTACTACGTCGAGTACGCGGGCGAGCGCGCCGGGCCGTTCCGCATCGCCGACGACATATACGAGGAAGGGGTCTGGCAGCCGACCCTGGAGGCGTTCCTGCCGGTGCAGATGTGCCACGTGGCGGTCTGGGAGGAACGGCGCCTGTGGCATGGAGCCTGTCACCTGGATGATGCCATCCAGGCGCCCACCTCGCACGAGCATCACGACCACTACCACCAGGGGCCGCAGACGCAGACGCCCTACGAACCGTTCGAGCGCATCCCGCACCTGAACCGCGGCGGCTGGCACGATGCCGGCGACACGGACCTGGCCGCGGGCTCCCAGGCGGCGACCACCCACATGCTGGCCCTGGCGCGGGAGGAGTTCGGCGTGGATACGGATCAGACCACGGTGCGCGAGGATGACCACGAGGTGCTGATGTACGTCCCGGACGGCCAGCCGGACATACTGCAGCAGGTCGCCTGGGGCGCGCAATGTCTGCTGGGGGGTTACCGGGCGGTGGGACACTCGCTGGTGGGCATAGTGCACGGCGATCCGCGCGGTTTCTACCAGACCGGCGAGGTGGCCGTGATGACCGACAACCTGGCCTACGACTCCGCCCTGGCGCCCGGCGAGCGCGCCGGGGAGCGTTCCGGCCGCCGCGACGACCGCTGGGCGTTCACGGGCCTCTATCCATCGCTGGAGTTCCAGGTTGCCGCGGCGCTTGCGGCGGCGGCGAGGGTGCTGCGCGGTTACGACCACGAGCTGTCGGCAGAGTGCCTGGAGGCGGCGCTGCAGGGCTGGCGCAACGGAGAGGAAAACGACGAGCCGGAGCGGCGCAACTCGTACGTGCCCGGCAATCCGGCCGCCAGGCAGGTGACCGCCGCCGCCGAGCTGCTTCTGACCACCGGCGAGGACCGTTTCCGTGCCCGGCTGCGGGACTCAATGGACGTGGTGCGAGACAACATGTGGCGTGTCGGCGGGGCCGTCGCCCGAGCGGCGAGGAAAGCGGAAGACGCGGAGCTGGAGTCAGCCTTTCGGACGGTCGCCGAGCCGTGGCGTGACGAGATGCACAGGGAACTGCGCGCGAACCCGTTCGGCGTCCTTTTTCGGCACCACGTCTGGGGGGCGACGTGGCGGTTGCTGGCGTTCGCCGCAGACTACTACTACCTGGTGCGGCTGTTCCCGGACCTCTTCGAACGGGGGCCGGTTCTGCGCGCCGTGGAATACGCCCTGGGATGCCATCCGGCCAGCAACGTGTCCCTTGTTTCGGGGGTCGGGACACACTCTCTGACCACAGCATTCGGGATCAACCGGGGCAGTTGGAGCTACATCCCGGGAGGGGTGGTCAGCGGGCCGAACGTGATCCGCCCCGACTTCCCGGAGCTGAAGGAAGGCTTCCCCTTCCTGTGGCAGCAGTCCGAGTACGTCATAGGCGGAGCGGCCGGCTACATCTTCTGCGTGCTGGCCGCCCGTGACCTGCTGGAACGTCCCAAGCTGTGAAGCGCGGGGGCGTCTCCCGCGCAGGTCCGACGGTCTCAGTACCCGCCTTGCTGCTTCTTCTTCACGATCCAGATGATGACCAGCAGTGCGATGCCTAAGACCGCGAGACCCACAGAAAGCCAATTCATCGGAAGACCTCCTATTGCTCCAATCGCTCAGACCACACGGGGCACACGAAGTTAAGTTGAGTCCAAGCCCGAATGGGCCTACAGAAGCAAGAATCCTACAGTCCTGCCGCCCACCTGTCAACCGCGCGCTTGCTCCCCGTTCTTTCCCTCGACACCCCCTTTGTCCTCCGACAGCAGATTGACGCGCTCCGGCTCCCAGCCGAACTGCTCGGTGATGGCCCTGGTATCAATCAGCGAACCCATCTCCTCCACGGGCACCTTCAGCGGCACGTCCGGGAAGAACTCCTCGACCGCTTCCGCCGCGTCCATGCCCAGCATGTTGTCCGGGGCTGCCGGGAAGAGCTGATGGTAGCCCGGCTCAGCCCGGCGCAGCACGGCCGCAACCAGCCGGGCGGCGTCCGCCAGCGCCAGATAGCTGAACCCTTCGTCCGGGTTCCCCCAGCGACGACGCCTTCCGCCGTGGTGGCGCCGGATGTGTTCGCGGATGTATTGCAGGTAGCGATCGCTGAGCATTACGGGGAAACGGACGGACACACAGGCCATCTCAGGGTTGAGCCGGGCGAAGTAGCGTAGCTGATTCTCCCCCGCCTGCTTCGACAGGGCGTAGCTGTTGGCCGGGTGGGCCGGCACGTCGCCGTCAATGGGCAGGTAGGGCAGGCAGCTCGGCCCCTGCTCTTCGTGGTGGTGGTCGCGGGTGCCGGCGAAAACCTGGACCGAACTGGAGTAGACCAGATGCGTCACTCCCACTTCGGCCGCCGCCTGGAACACGTTCATGTTCATCCGCACGTTCTCGCCGTAGAGACGCTGCGGGGGCAGGCGTCCGGGCCGCGGATGGTTGGCCAGATGCACGACGGCGTCGCACTCGTCAATGACGCTGTAGACGGCGTCCGGGCGCAGCAGGTCCACCACGGTCAGGGGCGCCGCCAGGTCCCGTCGGTAGGACAAGTCTGCGCCGCTGACCTCGAAACCCTCGTCAACCAGCGTCCGGCACACTTCGGAGCCCAGGTAGCCACCGGCCCCCGTCACCAGCACTTTGGAAGGCATAGTTCACACCTCGGGATCGTCTGCAAGGGGCGGAGCCCACAAGAACCCATTATCGCCGAAGCGACGGTTACGTCAACCGTCCGCCCTGCGCAGCCTGAGCGCGACGTGGGACTTGCCGGGCAGCGGCACCTCGCACTCTCCCTCGTAGGTGCCTTCGAGAGTCTCGACGGTCATCTCCCAGGTGTCAATCACGTCCACTTCGTAGCGGTGCGGCAGGTCCAGCGGACAGACGGCCGGCTGGCGGATGCCGGTGTAGAGCAGGACGTAGTCGTCGCCCTTCCCCACCCCGTCAACCGACCACGACGAGAACCAGTCCAGCGGGTCGAACCCCCGCTGCGGCCCCTCCTCCAGTATGCGGCGCATGAAGGCAATACGCTCCGGGCTGTCCCCGTGCAGAACGCCGCCCTTGCTCCACCACAGTATGTCGTCGGGGTGCAGGTAGGTCTCCCCATGGCCCACGTAGCCGCCCTGGGCCAGGCCCGCCCAGAACCTGTGGACCAGCTCCCGCGCGCTGATGTTGCCCCACCCCTGGGGGATGTCCCCCTCGTAGCAGCATTCATCCACCACCACGGGCTTGCCGTACTGCCGGCGCCACTTGCCCACGTCGTCGGTGCCCGCCTGGACGCTGCAGTGGGTGACCCAGGGCTTGCCGTGGTCGTACCACCGGTGACCGTTGTGGATACCGCGCAGGTGCTCGTAGGGATCGCTCTCCTGCACGATGCGGAAGTAGCGATCCCAGTCGGCGTCCTCCTTGCTGCCCATGAAGTCCCACTCGTTGGCCATGGACCACCAGACGTTCCGGTAGGCAGCCAGGCGGGCCACGGCGTAGCGCAGGTAGCGGTCGTCCGCCTCGGCCGGCATCCGGCTGAAGCCCCACCGGTCGTAGGGATGAAACAGGATGAGGTCCGCCTCGATGCCCATGTCGCGGAGTTGGCCGAGGCGCTTCTCGAAGTGCCGCCAGAAGGCGGGCTCGAAGCGCGTGAAGTCCCAGTCCTCCAGCGGCTCGCCCTGGAAGGGGTAATACTCCGGCTCGTTTTGATTGTAGACGTAGCTTTTGGGGAACACGCACATGCGCAGCTTGTTAAAGGGCGCCTCGGCAAGGGTGCGCAGCGTCTGCTCCTCCAGTTCATCGCCCTGGTGGCACCATGCGTAGCAGGTCGTGCCCACCTGGTAGTAGGGCGTGCCGTCGGCATAGCGGAAGTGGCAACGGTCGGCCACCCGCACGGGGCCGTGGTTGCCCTCAGACGGCGGCGTGCAGGTGAAGCTGCCCTCGCGCCCGTCCAGCTCCGCGCAGTCGCTGACGGTGCGCCACCGCCACTCCCCTTCCACGTCGGGCATGAAGCGGGCGCGGAAGGTGTTCTTCCCGTCGTAGAAACCCTCGACGGATACCTGCCGATGGTCATGCCGGAAGACGGCGGCGAACTCAACGTCCGTGAATGGATTGCCCGGGGCTTCGGCCTCCAGGCTCAGCTCGAAGATTTCCCAGCATTCCGTTGTGGAACCAACTGCTCGCTCACCCATGGGAGTTGCTCTCCTTCGGTCTTCAATCACTCAGTTCGTCCAGCATGGCCCGGCCCAGCCGACGCCAGGCCTTGATGATCCGGTCGTATGCCGGATCGCCGTCCGCGCTGTCTATGGCGTCGTGCTCCTCCAGCCACTCGATCGTGCGGCGTGAGCCCTCGAACCACGGGATGGTGTACTCGAAATCGAGGTCATGGTGCGCGGCGGCGTTGTCGAAGATGTTATTGAACTGGAAGTTGATCCCCAACCAGCCGGACCGTTCGGGGTCCGCCTTCAGCAGCAGGTCGGTGGGGATGTGTACGATCTCCGGCGCGGGCCAGCCCATGCCCTCGGCGATGGCCTGGTGGTAGCGGTCCCACGTCATCCACTCCTCGCCCGTCACATGGTATGCCCGCCCGAAGGCCGCCTCGTTGCCCGCCGCGTTGGCGAACGCGACCGCCGCGTCGTCCCGGTGGCACGCCACCCACAGGGAGCTGCCGTCGCCGTGCACGATGATGGGCATGCCCCGGCGCATGCGATCCAGAAAGCGCGTCTCCCACCCGAAGATGTGCACCAGGCCGCCGCCCTCCCCGTACGTCTGCGCCGGCCGGATGATGGTGACGGGGAAGTCGCCCCGTTCGTCCGCTTCGAACAGGATGTCCTCGCATTTTACCTTGTTCTGCCCGTAGCCGCCGAGCGCGCCCTCGCGCGACGTGCCCTCGGTGTAGGGATATGCCGGCGCGGGGTTGCTGTAGACATCAACGGTGCTGGTGAAGATGACGTGGCCGGCACTGCCGCGGAAGGCGCGGACCAGGCTGCGGGCGTCGTCGGGCGTGAAGCAGATCATCTCGATGACGCAGTCGAACGGCCCGGCCTGCCGCATCTGGGCCTCGAAGTCATCGTAGGCGCGGCGGTCACCGTGAATCTGGGCCACGGGCAGGTCTGTCGGCGGCGGCCGGTTTCCCCGGTTGTAGAGGGTCAGATCGTGCCCGCGTTCAGCCAGCAGGCGCGTGATGGCCGTGCTGATCCGTCCGGTGCCGCCGATGATCAGTGTCCGCATGGCTATTGCCGTCTTGTCTGAGCAGAGGCCCTGTAGACGCGCTGGACCCGGGCGCGGCAGTATGCAGCGGAACGCCGCCGCTGTCAACCCGCAGAGGCAAGACGTTGTTGAAACCTCGCTCCGCAGGCGCTACACTGCCTGCCCTTCGGCGGCGCAAGAGACACAAGGGAAACTCTCAGGACCGAGGAGGCATCACCATGGCAACCGGAACTACTTTCGGCGTGCTGGTGGGCACCAGGGGCTTCTTCAACCCCGCCCTTGCCGGTGAGGGGCGTCGGCAACTGCTGGCCAGGCTGGAGGAGCTGGGTTACCAATACGTCATCCTGCCGGAGGAGGCGACGCCCACCCGGGCCGTCGAGACGCTCGAGGATGCGCGCAAGTGCGCCGCCTTGTTCGCGGATCATGCCGATGAGATTGACGGCATCGTCGTCGCCCTGCCGAACTTCGGCGACGAGCAGGGCATCGTCAACACCCTCGACATGGCCGACCTCGACGTGCCCGTGCTGGTGCAGGCCAGCGATGACGAGGTCGGCAGCCTCGATGTCGAGAACCGGCGGGATTCCTTCTGCGGGAAGCTCTCCGTCTGCAACAACCTGTACCAGTACGGCATCCCGTTCACCGACACCACCTATCACACCTGCGCCATCGGGGACGAGGTGTTCACGCACGACCTGGAGTTCTTCGCTTCGGTCTGCCGGGTGGTGGGCGGTCTGCGCGGGGCGAGGGTGGGCGCCATAGGGGCCCGGCCGGCGCCTTTCCAGACGGTGCGTGTGAGCGAGAAGATACTCCAGGCCAACGACATTACCGTCATCACGGTTGATCTCTCGGAGATCCTCGCCGCAGCTCGTGCCGTGGACGAGGAGGCGGAAGCGGTTCAGGACAAAATCACCGAGCTGAACGACTACGGCCAGGTACCGGACTCCGTGCCGCCCGAGACGGTGGCCCGGCAGGCCCGGCTGTCCGTGGCGTTGGATGAGTGGGTCGCCGAGAACGAGATAGACGCGGCAGCGATTCAGTGCTGGAGTTCGCTGCAGGAGAACTACGGCTGCGCGGCGTGCGTCTCGATGAGCATGTTGAGCAACAAGCTGATCCCCTGCGCCTGCGAGGTGGACGTGAGCGGAGCGGTCTCGATGCTGGCCCTGGCCCTGGCGGCCGGCTCGCCCGCGGCGCTGCTGGACTGGAACAACAACTACGGCGACGACCGCGACATGTGCATCTGCACTCACTGCTCGGCATATCCGAGGGATTTCATCCAGAACGAGATCGAGATCTCGCACCTGGACGTGCTGGGCGCCACACTCGGCAAAGAAGTCTGCTTCGGCGCCGTGAAGGGGCGTGTCGCGGCCGGCCCGATGACTTACTTCCGCGTAACCAGCGATGACACCGAGGGAATACTGAAAGCATATGCAGGCGCGGGTGAGTTCACCGACGATCCGGCGGACATCGCCGGCGGAGTGGCCGTCTGCCGGGTCCCGGAGCTGCAGATGCTGATGAAGCTGATGTGCCAGGAGGGTTTCGAGCATCACGTGGCCATGGTCCGCTCCGACTGCAGCCAGGTGGTGGCGGAGGCCGTCGGGAAGTACCTGGACTGGGCGCTCTACCTGCACGCGTGAGCCGCACATCAAGAAAGGCTGCACCATGCACAGCGCAGACAGGAACGGGGCGCCCGTCGCGCCCACTCCGTCAGTTGACCTGAGGCACGGACCGTTACGGGTCTCCGACAACGACCGGTTCCTCGTGCACGAGGACGGCACGCCCTTCTTCTACCTGGGCGACACAGCCTGGGAGCTGTTCCATCGGCTGGACCTGCAGGAGAGCCGAACCTACCTGGAGGACCGGGCGCTGAAGCGGCTCACCGTCATCCAGGCCGTTGCCCTCGCCGAGATGGATGGGCTTCACGAGCCCAACGCTGAAGGCGAAAGGCCCCTGATAGACGACGATCCTACCCGCCCCAACGAAGCGTACTTCCAGCACGTAGACGCGGTGGTGGACATGGCCGAAGGCCTGGGCCTTTACGTCGGCATGTTGCCAACGTGGGGCGACAAGTGGAACGCCAAGTGGGGCACCGGACCGGTCGTGTTCACGCGGGAGAACGCAGAGGTCTACGGGCGTTTCCTGGGCGAGCGGTATCGAGACAAGCCCGTCATCTGGATCCTGGGCGGGGACCGGAACCCGGACAGCGAGAATCACATGGTCATTATGCGCCGCATGGCGCGCGGCCTGAGTGAGGGGGACGGCGGGCAACACCTGCGCACGTTCCATCCCCAGGGCGGGTGCAGCTCCGCCCGGTGGCTGCACGAGGAGCCCTGGCTGGACTTCAACATGCTCCAATCCGGCCACATGGCCAAAGACATGGCCAACTACCGGATGGTCCGGGGCGACTACGAGCGCACGCCGCCGAAGCCGTGCATGGACGGCGAGCCGCCCTACGAGGATCACGCCGTCAACTGGCATCCGGCCAACGGTTGGTTTGATGAACGCGACGTGCGCAAGCACGCCTACTGGGCCGTGTTCGCCGGCGCACACGGGCACACCTACGGTTGCCATGACATCTGGCAGTTCGTCACGCCCGAACGGGAGGCGGTGACCCACGCCCGCACCCCGTGGCAGGATGCGCTGTCCCTGCCCGGCGCCTCCCAGGTACGGCATCTGCGCACGCTGATGGAGTCCCGGCCGTTCCTGTCGCGCGTACCCGATCAGGAGCTGATCGCCCGGGGCCAGTGCTCCGGCGGCGGCCACCTGCAGGCAACGCGTTGCTCCAATGGCAGCTATGCCATGGTCTACGTGCCGCTGGCCGGCTGGGGGTTCGCAGTGGACATCGGTCGGCTGTGCGGCCAGGATTGGTGCGCCTGGTGGTACGATCCCAGGACCGGCGAAGCCAGGCCGACCGGCGTGCACATTGCCGACGGCAGGGCGGAGTTCCGCTCCCCGGCCGAGGGTCCGGACTGGGTCCTTGTCGTTGACGACGCCGACCGGGGCTTTCCGCCGCCTGGAGAAAGGCAAGGAGACCAGCCCCATGGATGAGCCGCGCGCCGTGCACGAACCGTCCGTTGACCTGAGCCACGGCGGCATCCGTGCGTCGGTCAGCCGGCGCTTTCTGGTGCACGAGGACGGCACGCCGTTTTTCTACCTGGGCGACACCGCCTGGGAGCTGTTCCACCGCCTGAACCGCGCCGAAGTGCGCACATACCTGGCGGACCGGGCAGCCAAGCGGTTCACCGTGGTGCAGGCCGTGCTGTTGTCGGAGCTGAACGGCCTGACCACGCCCAACGCCAACGGTGACCTGCCCCTGGTGGACCTGGACCCCGCCCGGCCGGATGAAAGCTACTTTCAGCACGTGGACTACGTCGTCCGGCAGGCGGAGGAATACGGCCTGGTCATGGCGCTGCTGCCCACCTGGGGCTCCTATACGGTCCGGGAGGAACATCCCTTTCTGGAGGATCACGCCCTCTTCAATCCGTCGAACGCCCGCACCTACGGGCGGTTCCTCGGCGCACGCTACGGGAACCGGCCCAACGTGCTCTGGATCCTGGGTGGTGACCGTGTGCCGAAGGGAGCAGAGGAGACCTGGTGCGCCATGGCCCGCGGCATCGCCGAGGGCGCCTGCGGTGACGAAGACTACTCTTCGACAGTGATGACCTACCATCCCCGCGGCGGCCACAGCAGCGCCGAGTGGTGGCACGAAGCGCCGTGGCTGACCTTCAACATGGTCCAGTCCGGCCACCAGAGGTCCAGCACGCCCCACCGCATGATCGCGCGGGACTACGCCCGACGGCCGCCCAAACCCGTGCTGAACGGCGAGCCAGGCTATGAAGCCATCCCCGACCGCCTGGACACCAACCGCTTCAAGCTGGATGCGCGGGACGTGCGTCGGTTCGCCTACTGGTCGGTCTTCGCCGGCGCATGTGGTCACACCTACGGCGCCAACGAGATGTGGATGATGTGGACACCGGACATCGAGCCCATAGCGGAGCAGGCCACTCCCCTGCTGGGTGCGGACACCCCGTGGCACGAGGCGCTCGATTACCCCGGCGCCGGCCAGATGCGCCACATTCGCGCTCTGATGGAGTCCCGCCCCTTCCTCACCCGTGTACCTGACCAGTGCCTTGTGGCATCCGAGGCAACAACGGGCCTGCGCCACGTGCAGGCGAGCCGTTGCGCCGACGGGAGCTACGCAATGGTGTATCTGCCCCAGCCGGGCCAGAGCGTGGATGTGCGGATGTCCCGCATGTCCGCCGAGACTGTGACGGCATGGTGGTATGATCCGCGCACCGGGGAGGCCCACCCGACAGCCGAAGGACTGGCGGCTTGCGGCATGCGGGGCTTCACGGCGCCGGAACTCGGCCACGACTGGGTGCTGGTGCTGGACGCCGCCGAGCGCCGGTTCGGCCTGCCGGGCGGCGCCTCATAGCGCCGGGTGGGGTTCAGGCCCCAGCAACGATCCTTTCGGCCGCGTGCAGATCGCTGCAGCTCAGCACCAGTTGCGTTGCATCGGCAGCCCGGTCCCTGCTTCCGTATATGAAGTTGACCTCCACCCCCTCGTCAGCCAGCCTGCCGCTGACTCGCGCGAGTGCATCCCGTGCGCCGGCCACTTCGAAAACCAGCACTTCTGTGGAGGCGAAGGCGAGTCCGTGCTCGCGCAGCTTCTCAGCGGCCTGATCGGGCTTGTCGGCAACCAGGCGAACCGTCGTGGTCTCGGTAGAGTCCAACACCGAGAGCGCTAACACCCCGATGTCGGCGTCCGCCAGGCGGCGGCTGAGACTGGCAAGCTGGCCCTGCCCGGAGGTCAGAACCACCGAGAGCTGCTGCGTCCTGCGCACAACGGGCAGTCTGCCTGCAGGGGAAGCCGCGCCCTGCCCGGGGCCGCCTTCACCGTCCGCCGCCGGAGCCGCGCGGGCGCCCGGTGCGCGCCTCTGCAGGCTCCAGATGGGCGGCGCCGGTGCGGCGCTCGGCGCAGGCGGTCGGCGCGAGCGCACGTCATGCATCCGCTCCTTCGGGCCCAGATACCGAATGAAGGACCGCAGTTCCTCCAACCCGAAATGCCCCTCCATTTCGTCGGTCATGATCTGGAGGGCGGCGAAAGGCGCTGCTGCCTCCCCGTAGGAACGCTTCGTGGTCAACGCGTCGTAGACATCCACCACCGTGGAGAACCGGACGATGGGCGGGATGTCCTCTCCGGCCAGACCGTCCGGATAGCCGGAGCCGTCGTAGTGTTCGTGGTGGTTGCGGATGATCGCCGCCGCCGTGGGAGACAGCCGCATGTGCTCACCAGCCATTTCCAGCCCAACCACCGGGTGCTCCTTGATCTGCTCGAACTCATCCGGGGTCAACTGGCCTGGTTTCTCGAGGATCTCCCGGGGAATCTGCGACTTCCCTATGTCGTGCAGGATGGCTCCCCGGCCGATCTCGCGCAGGGTCTTGGCGCTGCTGATGGCCAGCAGGTCCTTCGCGGCGGCAACCAGCAGCCCACACACGTTCACGCTGTGCGTGTAGGTGTAGTAGTCGTGCGTGATCAGGAAACTGATGTCCTGCAAGGGGTCGGCGCTCTCGAGCACCGACTCCACCACGAAGCCCACCATCCGCGAGGCCCGCTTCAGGTTCTCCCCGCTGCGCGGGTCATCAAAGAGGTGATGCACCACCCGCGAGGCCGACTGGTAGACGATAGGCAACGCCTTCTCGGCCGTGAGTAAATCGTCTTGCAGGATGGTGTCGAGCTGTTCCTCCACATACCGGTGGTATGCCTCCTCGTCATCCCCCCGCATGTGGAGTTCTTCCACGCCGTTGCGGATCAGGCGCTGGCGCACCTGGTCTGTCAGCGGCGCGTCCGCGCTCTTGTACAGGACGAACCTGGGCGGGTTCTCCTCGTGGAGATACAGGTCAACCGGCGCACTGGTACCCGGCTGCATCACCCCGAGTGGAAGAGGGAAGAAATCCTGGTGGGCCTCAGGCGATACCGCGCGCGCCTCTGACTGCTGCTCTTTCCCTGGGGACATAGGCCTGCCCGCCTTCACCGAACAAGGCAACCGGCAGATGCAGGACTGGCCTCCCCCTCTGGAGCCGTACGCTCAAACGCGCTCCTCACGCACCCAGCCCGCGACAGGTACTGAAGCCCGGCGGACGTGTCCGCGCCGCCGGTGCACTTCGTGTACAAAGCTCAAACACCGGACATACTGCAAGAACCTTGCCATCGCATTATGCGAATATACAACAGGCCGCACCAGCAACGCGCACAACACACTATAGCCCCGGAGCGCACCACAGAAGCAATGTCCCCCCTGCCTGAAGTGCGCAGCACGGTTCGTGCTTCGGGGGGGTGACGTTGCCATATGCGACAGGGCATGCACCCGTCCTGGCGCGCCCAACCCCGCGTGCGTGTCTATGAGAGCGCCGCTTCCGCCGCGGCCAGATCGTCGCAGCTAACCACGATTACGGCCGGCTGGCCGGGCTGCCCGGCGCTGCCGTAGACATAGCTGATGTTGATGCCCTCGTCGGCCAGCGCCCGCGCCATGCCCGCCAGAGCGCCGACCTCGTGAGGCAAGTCGGCCACCAGCACCGGACTGCGAACGAACGACATGCCGGCCGCGGTCAGTGCATCTGCCGCGCCGGCGACATCGTCGGCCACCAGCCGCACGGTTCCCGCCTCGGTGCAGTCGTGGACCGACGCGGCGATTATGTTGACGCCGGCGTCCGCCAGAACCCGCGCCAGACTGGCAAGCTGGCCGGTTTCGTTCGCCATGTTGACCGAAAGCTGCTCAGTGCGCTCCATTGCTCCTCCTCAACGGTGAATTCCGAGTTGGAAACCAACACCTCACATACGGCGCGATTCACACTTCCAGCAGCACCCGCTCGATGCGCGCGGGGTCGTCGGTTCCCAGGCCACGTTCGGCGGCTGTGGCCAGATAGCGCAGAGGGCGCGGGTCCCGCCGGAAGGCCTGACCGCCGTGCTCAGCGCGCGCCCTGTCCACCAGCTCTGCGCCGATGGTGTCCACGGCCACGGGGTCGAAGCTGAACATGATCCGGTTGTGCTCCCACTGGAACTGGGGCGTGGTGGGGCCGGGTCCTTTGGCGAAGATGCCCTTCAGGCCGTTCATGATGTGCAGCCGCAGCCTGCTGCGCACAGGCTCCAGCATGTTGATGTCAGCTATGTAGGGGTTACAGGCCCCGTCGTGGAACCGGTGCGACTTGGTGATGACGTTCCAGGAGTGGGAGATGTTCTTCAGGCAGCCGGTGAAGGCGGCCACGTCGTGGTCCTTCAGATTGGCCACGTTGACCACCGCGTCCACCTGCTGAGTGATGAACCGGCTGAGCACGGTCTTGCCCGAGCCGAAGTCGTACTGCTCGTCGGTCCAGCCTCCTTGCTTGGGGCGGCCCTCGAACCGCACGTTCTTCGCCTCGACGAGGACGATGTCCTCCGGCGGGACGCCAGCCGAGCCCAGCCCGGCCACAGTGGCGTCCAACAGCGCCTGATTGGCGCCGGTGAAGTCCTTGCTCACGTTGTTGAACTTAAGCCCGACGATCTCCCCGGGCTGGAACAGTGAACTCCACGCCGCCTCAGGGCCGTCGGCACCGGTCAGGCGCGTCACGCTCCGCCGGACCATTCGGCCGACGACGGCTGAGTCTACGTCTCCCTCCTCGTTGCGCCATGCGCCTGAAGCCGCCTCCACGACCAGGCTCTTCTCCGGTTCGCCCCCCCCCGCCGACAGGGCCGGTCGGGACAGTGCAAAGGCAGCCGCCGCACCGGCGGCCCTGAAGAATCCGCGTCTCGATATGCCCATGGTATCCCCTCGTCACTCCGGCAGGTTCACGCCCCTGTCAATCTCCGCAAGGTCATCGGACGGCAGTTCCTCGTACTCGCGGAACTCCATCAGAGTCTTGCCTATGCGGACCGAATCGCGATCGAACAGGGCCTTCTCACCCAGTATGCGCTGGCGGTTGACCCGTGTGCCGTGGGTGCTGCCCAGGTCGCCGACGAACCATACGCCCTCCCGGCACTCCAGGCTGGCGTGCGTGCCGGAGACGGTGGCGTCGCTGACGCGCAGGTTGGCCTTGCGGCTGCGGCCGAGGGTGTAGACTTGCTGCGCGTCCAGCTCCCATCCCTTGCCCTTGTCCTCGCCGCGGACTACGCGCAGGAATGCCGACGCAGCCATAACGCGCTCCCTCTCCCGCTACAGGTCAACTCGTCAGGCCAAGAGCATACCGCAAAACCAGCACCGCCGAAAGGACATGGAAGGCCCAGTGCACGTCTCGCCAGCGGCCCGTCGCAAACTTCAGGATGCTGTAAGCGATGAACCCGAACGCGATTCCCTCCGTGATGCTCATCGTCAGCGGCATGACCACCACCGTCAGGAACGCCGGCAGAAACTCGGTGGCGTCCTCCCAGTTCAGCCGCGACAGGCTCTTCAGCATCATCGAGCCCACCACGATAAGCGCCGGCGCGAGCACAGGATACTGCCGGATGATGAACCCGTTCTCGGAGTACAGGTGCGAGGAAGCCACCACGCCCAGGATCGGGTACAGCACGATGGACACCACGAACAGGCCGGCCGTCACCATGTTGGCCAGGCCGGTTCGCGCACCCGCCTGCACGCCGGCGGCGCTCTCGATGTAGCTGGTGATCGTGCTGGTGCCCATCGCCGCGCCGATGACCGTGCCGGAGGCATCGCTGAACAGGGCCCACCGGGCGCGCGGCAACCGGCCTTCCGCATCAAGCAGTCCGGCGCGCTCGCTCACACCTATGAGCGTCCCCACCGTGTCGAACACATCCAGGAACAGGAAGGTCAGGACCACCGTCAGGGCGCCCCTGGCGCTGAACAATCCGCCGAAGTCCAGCTTCAGCAGCGACCGGCCCGGGTTCAGGCTGGCATACCGGTTCAGTTCCAGGTCCAACACCGGCCTGCCGGCCAGTGATATGACTACACCCAGGACGGTCGTGGCCACGATGCCCCAGAGCACCGCCCCCCGCGTCCCCCGCGCAAGCAGCACCAGCATGACCGCCAGGCCGAACATCGCCAGAAGCGTCGGCGGAGCCGCCACGCTGCCGAAGGTGATGCCCGTGGCGAGGCTGCCGACCACCACGCCGGCGTACTGGAGGCCGATGAACGTGATCAGCAACCCGATGCCGCCCGCAATGCCCCGCTTCAGGCTGTCGGGGATGAACTCCATGATCTTCGCCCGGAACCCGACGAACGACAGCACGACGAACACACAGCCGCCGATGAACACGGCCGCCAGCCCCTGCTGCCAGGTGAACCCCATGCCCAGGACCACGGCGTAGGTGAAGAACGCGTTGTGGCCCATGGCGGGCGCAAGGGCGATGGGATAGTTGGCCAGCAGACCCATCAGCACGCAGGCGATGGCGCTGGCCACACAGGTTGCCACGAACGCCCCCGCCACCGGGACGCCGGCGTCCGACATCATGGCCGGCTGCACGAAGATGATGTAGGAGAGGGCCATGAACGTGGTCAGCCCCCCCAGCACCTCCCGCCCTACAGTGCTGCCCCGCTCGGACACCTGAAAACGTCGCTCGACGAAACCCATGGCTTCCTCCTCCTCACAGGAGTCGGCCGTGCAATGCCCCAATGCCGCCGCCCGATTATAGCCCCCGCCCTGCACGCCGGTCAACGCCGTAAAGCTCACCGCACGGGCAGTCCCACGAACAGCCGGCTGTCCAGGTCGGTCAGTGGATCGCGCTCGCCCGAAGCGGCGGCGCTGGCGAAGACGACGCCCGGCCGCTCCGCACGCATCGCCCTGGCCAGCACGTGGAAGCCCGTCGGCCGGTTCGCCCTCCGCACACGTGGCCCCTCCTCGTGCACCCGTCTGACCAGGTCAACCAGCCCGCGGCGCGCCGTTGCCGCGCAGGCGACAAGCTCCTCGGGGGAAAGGCCCTCGCGGAAGCCGTGGCGCACGGGAATCGCCTCACCACCAGCATCCTCCACAACGCCGAACGGGCCGGCCAGACGGACGACGTGCTCCAGGCGCCCGCGCGCTCCGCTCTTAACCAGCAGGACGGCCGGACCCATCTCGTCGTCGGCCGGGTCAACCCGGGAAGCCAGCAGCTCACCCAGCTCCTGGGCGCAACGGTTCCACGCCTCCGGGGTGGCGTCTGCGGGAGGCGTCAACTGAAGCTGCGAGCCGAAGAACGCGCCGATCGAGGCCCCGGAACGGCGTGCGGCCTGGAATCCCCGCGCTTCCAGCCGCTGCAATCCCTCGAGAACCGCCTGGACGCCGTCGCGCTCCATCAGCCGGTGCATGGCCCGTCCCAGCGCGTCTCGGGTCAGGCATCCCCCCTCCACGTCCGCCTCGGCGCCGGCCAACTCGGTGATCTCCGCCCTGCCCTCCTCCGACAGACTCAACGAAACCAGGCCCCAAAGGGCATCGTTGCAGGGAATCAACTGCTGGAGCAGTTCAGGATCCCGTCGCAGGTGGCCTGCCACCGACAACAGCTCCCCTGCCTCCGCCTGGCCGGCCTGGGTGACCGGCAGCATCACCGCCGCCTGGTCGCCGTCGAAGTCGGCATTCAGCCAGCGGCACACGAGGGGGTGCAGCCGAATGACATCGCCCGGGCAGCGCACCGGATGGAAAGCCAGCAGGCTGGTGGGGCCTGTGGTCGGCGCGCGGTTCAGGATGACCCATGAGTCGGCCATCACGGCGTCCAGGACGGCCCTGGCCTCGTCGGTCCGGGTCTGGACGGCCTGGCGATCGCGCATCTGCCGCCGGACCAATGGGCCGAAGAGTGTCCACGCGATCTCCTCCGCCAGCCCGACCTGGTCAGCCGACAGCCCCCACGCCGGCGAGATGACGGCCTTGGCGCTGAACAACTGCCGCTCCCGCATCCGGAGTTCATCGGGCGTCACGAGCCCGTCCAGGAACTCCCCGACGCACGTCCTGAGACGATCCATCGCCCGCTCAACCAGCGCGTGCGGCGCACCCGTGTCCAGCACGCGGCGCGCCCGCCGGTTGGCCTCCCGCAACGCGTCATACTCCGGCGAACCGGACCACTCCCCCACTGCGCGCAGCTCGCGGCTGTGCAACCAGGGGTGAGGCACCGGCCTGGCAAGCTCCAGGC
>JAWOCH010000079.1:0-3041 GCA_046483865.1 Candidatus Brocadiia bacterium
CGCTCCGGATGGCTTCCTGCGGCTGGCCCGAGGCAAGGTAAAGCTCCGCAAGCGCAATCCGCGCCTCGGCCTCGTGCTCGGGGTCTTTGGCCACCTGGTTGAGGGCGGATTCGGCTTCATCGAACTGCTCGACTTCGGTCAGCAGCCGGGCCAGCTCCAGCCGGGCGGGGTGGTAGTCGGGGTGCCGGGCAAGCAAGCCGGTCAACAGCGGCTGGGCCCGGCCGTAGCGCCTCTGCAGCGCCAGCACGGCGGCCAGGCGCGCCGTCGCGTAGGGGAAGTCCTGCCCCACCTCTGCGGCGCGACGGAACTGCGCTTCGGCCTCCTGGATCAGCCACATCGCGGCTGCGCCGTCCCCGTAGGCCGCCAGCAGGGCGGCACTGCACGGGTTCGCTTCGGCGGCCCGGCGTAGCACCTCCAGCGCGCCCTGGTAGTCTCCCTGGCGCCTGAGCAGTGAAGCCAGGTGACGTGTGATGGTGGCGCTGTCGTTGCGCAGGCGGAATGCCTGCTGCAGGGCGGCAACAGCCTCCTGCGGCTGGTCGGATGCGTCCAGCAGGGTGGCAAGCTCTGCCCAGGTCTCCGCCGTGCAACCCTCCGTACCGGTCGCGCGGCGGTAGTAGTGCAGTGCCTCGTCCAGCCGGGAGCGGTTCCAGAAGAAACGCGCCGTCTCCACCTGCGCGAACAGCTTCTCCGGCAGCATCTCGGCCGCCGCGGTCAGCAGTCGCTCCGCCTTCTCAGCGTCGTTCTCTTCCAGGGCACTCAAGGCGCGCGCGTAGACGTAGAGCCCCTCGCGGGCCATGTCCACCAGGCGGGCCTGTTCCAGCATCATCAGGGCGTCGGCGGCCCGGTTTCGCCGGCGCATCAGCCAGCCGCCCAGCGCGTAGAGCGCGCCGCTGTCCGGATGCTGGTTGAGTGCGTCCTGCAGTTGAGCGTGCGCGAACTGGCTTCTGCCGGCCTTCTGCAGGCTGACAATGCCCCGCATGAAATGCACGTCCGGCGGCGGGCTGGTGGATTCCAGATACCGCGTTCCGGCCGGCTCCCAGATCCCGTTTTCGTAGAAGAAGTCCGCTTCGGCCGCGTCCACCTTCTCCTCAAAACCGGTGGTGTTGGCCGTGGGGAACATCTCCTCGAACAGCCGACACCACTTCCGGTCCTGTTGGCTCATGCGCTCCCGTTTGGCTGCCACCAGCGGCTCCAGTGCCGCCGGCAGGTGAAAGGGCCGCTCCATGCTGAACAGCTCCCGCCCCGTTTCCACTTCGTATGCAACAGTGCGCAGGCGGCGCTCGCCATCCTGCAGTGATGCTTCCGGCAGCACAAACACCGCCGCCCCTTCCACCCGCAGTACGTGCAGGAAACAGCCGGGCAAATCCTGCCCATCGCCGCCGCCGACGTAGGCGACGCGCTCCGCCGGAAAGCCGCGGTGACGCAGGTGCGCCGCCAGAAGCGTGGCCGCGTAGTCCTGCAGCAGTGGCCCATCGGGCCGACTGCCCACGTGGTAGACTGCGCCGGGGTCATCCAGGCTCGCAAGCGCGCCGGCCACCTGTGCGATCACATCCTTCAGCGGCAGCACGCGTGCCGCCGGGGCAGGCTGTTGCGCGCCGACGCCGGCGCACAGGTAGAAGACCACCAGCAGGGCGACGACCGCCGTGCGGGCGCTGTGTTTGGATTCTGTTGGCATGGCTGTAATCCGCCGACAAAGGTGCAGCACTTTGACAGTCTCAGAGCAGCGCAACTATAATTCTTACCGACTCGCGCCCCTCTATGCAAAGGCAACTCCCGCCGATGTCCGCCCCGAAACTGGAGATATGGTTGGCCGAGACGTGCGGTTTCTGCATGGGTGTGCAGCGGGCCGTGCGCATGGTGCTGGACGCCAGCCAGGACCCGGCCACCGCGCTTCCGATCCGCACCCCCGGCCCCCTGATACATAACGAACAGGTGCTCGAAGTCCTGGAGAGGCAGGGCGTGCTGGAGATGGGGGATGATGGGCAGGACAACGGCGGCACGGCCGTCGTGCGGGCCCACGGGCTGGCCAAGGCGCGCCGCCAGGAACTGGGACGACGTTACGAGCGCCTGCTGGACGCCACCTGCCCGCACGTGGCCCGTGTCCAGAATCTGGTGGAGCAGTACGCCGCTGAGGGCTATCTGTGCGTGGTGGTGGGCGACAGGGGCCATGCCGAGGTGGACGGGGTGCTCAGCTACGCCGGAGAGCAGGGCCGCGTGGTGGCCGGACCGGAGGAGGTGGACCGCTTGCCGGACGCTCAGAAGGTGGCCGTCGTCGCCCAAACCACCCAGGACCAGGAGGTCTACGAACGGACCGTGGACGCGCTCGGACGGCGCTACGGTGAATGCCTGGTCTTCGACACGATATGCCGCGCCACCGCGCGCCGCCAGGAGGACGTGCGCAAGCTGGCCGGGCAGGTGGACGCCATGATCGTGGTGGGCAGCCGGATGAGCGCCAACACCCGCCGGCTGGCCCAGATCAGCGAGGCCGGCGGCACGCCCACCTTCCACGTGGAGACGGAGCAGGACCTGGACGTGGAGCGGATCCTCCAGTGCCGTCGGGTGGGTCTGACGGCCGGGGCCTCCACCCCGCACTGGATGATCCGTCGGATCATACTGCACCTGGAGCGCGAGAACAGGCGGCGCAACCGTCCGCTGCTGCACCGGCTGCGCCAGGCGGTGGCGGCATTGGTGTTCACGAACCTGTACGCCGCCGGGGCCGTGGCGGCCTTGACCTACGCCATGGCCCACCTGTTGCCGGACCAGCCGCCGGCCCTGGGCCTGTGCATGGGCGTCAGCTTCTGCTTCGTGCTTGCCCAGCAGTTGCTCAACCAGTATGCGCGACGGGAGTCGCTGTATCTGAGCGAACCGGCGCGGGCGGACTTCTTCATGTCGCACGAGCGGCTGCTGTTGCTGACGGGTGCGGCGGCCTGGGGGCTGGCGCTGCTGCTGGCGGCGTTCCTGGGCACCTGGGTGTTCCTCCTCGTGGTGGTGGGTTCGCTCGGGGGGCTGACGTACCAGTTGCCCTTCCCGCCGCCGGTGGC
>JAWOCH010000093.1:0-4979 GCA_046483865.1 Candidatus Brocadiia bacterium
TCCCCCGGCACCGTCGCGCGCAGCGCCCGCCCCGCCGGCACGCCCCCCTGCGGCCAGCCCTCCGACTCGCCCTCCCCCGGCCGACACCACGCAAGCGCCCACTCCCCGTTCAGACTCCGCTTCGCCACGCCGTCCTCCTCTCACACGCAGGTCAGTTCGGAAGGGCTGGATTGTAGGTCCGGCGGCTTCACGCCGCAAGGGCATGGCGCCGCAGCCGCGACCATCCCGTGTGTGGTCACACCGTTCGAGCCCGCCGGACGGCGGGCGCCCCAGACTCAGCTCCGGGTGATGCCGCGAGCACACCGCCAGCGCTGAACCCGGCGACTCCAGACAGGCGCTGACGGAGAGATGACCGACGCCTTCACGCCGAGCGAGGAGTTCATGGCGCTTCCGACGATGGACACGATGGATAGAGCCGGTTGGCTGGCCTCAACTGATTATGCACGCGCGGCCGGGAGCCGCGAGGCGTGACATCGCTTCTGAGAAGCAGTCACCAAGACCGGCGCGCACAATGCTCCGAAGGCGCCACAGATGCCTTGACGCAGGCCGCCGCTCAGTGATACTCTTGGTATGGTCGGCAGGAACTACGGCGGCACCAACCATCGAGCCGTCTTGAAGAGAGAGGCCAGGCCACTATGGAGACCGAAACGCCGGACCGGCCCGTACCGTTCTACGTGGTGAAAGCACTTGCCGTGCTCGCCATCGCCGTGGGCGGCGTTTTCACGGTGATCGGGGTGCGCTTCATTGGTCAGGACATACTGGAGGGAGATTGGCGGGGAGTTCCGATCTCGATCCTCTTTGGCGCGCTGATCTACGGCCCGGGGGTTATCGCTCTCATTTTCGGCGTTCGTGCACTGGGGCGCGTTTCGGCGCGCAGTGCCAAATGTCTCATCGCTTCACTACTGGCTCTCACAACCTTCTACGGGACGATGCGGCTACTGCGCTACTGCCAGCCGGTCGGCAGGTTGAGTGAGGACACGGTCGGGAGTCTGGTGCCCATAGTCACAGTAGCTGCGGCAATCCTGCTGTACATCCTTCTGAGCCGTCCTCTGCTGCGATGGCTGGGGCTGGAGTCCCCGCCAATTCGGGAATCACTACCCCGCTGGCCCCTGATGATTCTTGCCTTCCTTGTCGTCGCTGGACTGAACGGTGTGGTTCAGGATCTGGGGGGCCACCCGGATGGGCGGGGGCACGCGTCAGCGTCTGAGTTGGCGGCCTCGTTTGCGCCCATCCCTGCCGGGTTGCTGGTCTACTGGGTGGGCAAGCTGCTGTTCTCACGGCGCCCGGACTGACCCGCCGGACTGCCGCGAGCGCACAACCCCCTGCTTCGGCGCGGCCGCGGCGGACGCGAAAATCCGCTTCATCTACAGCGGCGAGGAAGGGACCGTGCGCGTCGAACTGAAAGAGCCCCCGCCCGAAGACCGCCCCTTCGCCACCGCCTTCACGTACTGGTTCGCCTGGAAACCCGTCTACCCCCAAGCGCCAGTCGGCGTGTTTGGCAGGAGGCACGAAGTCAATGGGAGATTGCCGAGGCGATGGGCATCACCCATAACGCCGTCGAGCGGCTGCTGGCCCCTGAGCGCTCCACGGCCATCTGGAAAACTGACGACAAACGTGAAGTTAAGGCGCAGACATAAGTTAACCGGGGTTCGCCCCCGGCGGGGATGCCGGGGGTTACCCGGATCACGTGGGTCTGCGAGGGATCCCGGTTGGGCAGAACGGTGCCCAGGTCTTGGGCAACTCTTAGCGAAGCGGTGGCAGCGCTTCCTCGCCAGGAGGCCCGTCTGCGATTGCCTCCACAATCTGCGGCGTGATGTCCTTCGTGTTCACGCTTTCCTCCGTGTAAACGATGTCCAGTGCAACGACCTGAACGCCCGCTGCCTTTGCAACATCTGGAAGCGCCGCACGGACATCATTTTGGAATTCGCCGATGAGCTGCTCTCGCTTTTGCACGAGCTTCTGCTGCAGCTGCTGAGCCTTCTGCTGGTCGCCCTTTTGTTCGGCCTCCCGGAGGGCCGGCAGAGAAGCTTCATAGGCTTCCATCAGCTCCTCCTGGGCCGGCGACTGCTCAAAAGCCTTCTGCGGATCGTATGTTCCGACCTGTGCAACACGCCGGGGCTCGGCCTCGGTTCGCTGCAAGGCTTGGGCCTGAGCGTCGAGCCGCCCGGCTAACGCAACTGTGATCGCTGCAATTACCAGCACTGCTATCGCCACCAAACGACGCACTTTCCGACTATTGTTCTTGCCTTGAGCCACGAGTGGCCTCCTTGGAGCATGAGCTATTCGACATGGGAGCCGGCCGGAAGGTCCCTCCGCCCTGAAGGGCACGCTACCTCCGCCCAGGCTTACGGACCGGCATTGAGTTTCAAGACCTAAAGACTGGTCGACAAGGAACAGCATTTCCGAACTGGCACGGTCACGGGATGATGCCCATCAAACAGGACCTCCTCGAGCAATGTTCGGTATGCCGCCAGTTCACGCCGGAGCGCGTCGGTCGGCCGTATGTTCGATGCCGATTCTGCTGTGTTAGTGGGCAAGACCCAAGGGTTTGTTCGCGCTTCCTTGCTTCTGCTCGACTTTCGGGCCCCTGCGCGGCGCCGCTCCGCCGGCTGTGATGGCTTCACAAGCGTCAGAAGATCAGCAGGCCGATCACCCCGGCTCCTCCGATGACGGCAAGGGGATGAACCTTTCTCTCAAACATCGTCAAGACCAAAAACGCCCCGGCTGCGATGGCGAATTCCACCGTTCCCGTAATGACTATCTGACCGTACGACCAGATGGCGAAAACCAGCAGGCCCAACACGCCCGCCCTCAGGCCGCGCCGAAGACGTATGAAATGGTTGTTCGGCTCCCCCTTGCCCCGCAGGAGTCCCACTGCCGTCAGGATAGTGATGGCCGGCAGCACAACGACGGTTGTCGCCAGAAGAGCGCCCCCAACATTTGCGACCCGATACCCCACGAACGTCGCCGCGTTGACGGCAATCGGACCAGGCGTCATCTGTGCAATGGCCACAATTCTCGACATCTCATCCTTCTGAAGCAAATGCCGAGTGGCCACCAATTCGCGATCCATCAGGGGCACCGTCACAAGGCCTCCGCCGTAGGCGCCGATGCCGATGATCGCAAAACTTACCAGCAGCAACCACAGCTTCTGCATAGCGTTTTCGCTCCTCAGGCTGCCACAAACGTCCGGGCAAACGTGGCTTACTCTGCGTTCTTTGCCCTTGCCGACAGAATCGCGCGCCTCAATTCCTGGGTTCCCTCCGCCCGGAGCCAACGATCGCGGAAACGATCGCTGGCGGCCACCTGACCAATGGCCGCGAGGGCGAACAGGTAGAAGTCACGCTCGTCAAGCGAACCGACTACCACGAAGATGGCCTGCACCTCAGGCGTCTGCTCTGAGAAACGGACTCCGGCGCGGGAGCGGGCCACCAGCACCTTAAACGCTCCCTCGCCCTCGATAACCACGTGCGGCACCGCCAGCCACTCGTCCACCACCGTGCTGCTGGCCGCCTCCCGTTTCTTCAGGTCGGCGGCCAGCGTCTCGGCATCCACACGCAGATTCTCCGCCAGCTCATCGGCGGCAAGGTCCAAGAACTCCTCGACACCCATCGGCCCCTCCAGGTCCACCACGGGGCATCTCTCCATGATGGCGTCGAATCGGTCCCCCACCCCGTCATCCGGTTCGCGAATAACGTCTTCCAGGTCCTTTTCAAATCGGTCGCCGAGGAGTTCCTGCGCCGGGATGGCCTCGATCAGCTTCAGAAGCTCCAGTTCCTCCTCCGCCCGCTCACGCGGCGTCATTCGTTCATGCATCAGCAAGTAGCCCAAAGCCGCTGCGACGACGACGGCCCACACCGGATGCGCCCCAAGGATCAAAACGAATAGAGCCAGGCCACAAACGACGACGTTCTGCCAGTGTCGCCGAAGCCTGCGCGCAAAGGTGAAGGTGGCGAACGCGATCTGCCCCGTCACGGCAATAGCACATCCTTTCAGAAACGCCGCGACTATCGGATGCTGGAAGTACGGGGCACCAAAGCGCGCGATCAGCAGTATCACCAGAACGGAAGGGCACATCGTGCCCACGGCAGCGGTTATGGCCCCGCGCATGCCATGGGAACGCCTCCCCTGGACGAAGGCGAGGTTAACCGCAATGGCTCCCGGAATCGCCGTGGCGGCGGACAGCGCATTGACGAACTGCTTGTCGGTTAGCCACTTTCGCTTCAGCACCAGTTCGTGCCTCAGCACGGTGGCCATCGCAAAGCCGCCGCCGAACGTCATAAGCCCGATGCGGAAATATATCCAGAAAAGGCGCAGATACGACACGGAGCGTGGGTCGCCGCCCTCTGCCTTCACTTGGCTCACCCGCCATTCTCAGGCTCGAGGGAGATACACCGATCCTTCATGTCCTGCAAGACCGCGAGGGCGTCACTCTCGAACAAACGGGGCCCGAAGAGGCCGATATCCGTGACCCTTCCTCCGTGTAGCAGCGCGTCTTCGTACATCTGCTGTGCCAGTCGCTGAGTCATCTGGGATACGGTCCCGGGCCCTTCCGTCTGAAGGACCCGGCAGACAAATCGTTCTTCACCGGTCCGCGCTGTATCGGCATCCTTCAGTTTCAGAATGGCGCTTGCAGAGAGCATCTGCTTCCCCCGTCCGGGTGGTGTCATACAGTTGAGTAGGGCGAGCAGCCTGCTTTAGGGAGTGGTTTCATTGCTGAGCAGCGACAGCAGTCGCGTCTCCGCTCCGTACCAGAATGTAGGGGATGCCGAGGATCTTGTCAATGCCCCTCTGCCTCTTCACGCAGCCGAGAAGGCTCAAAAGGGTTGCCTCCGGGCTCCGGTTTCTCTCTGTCGAAACGGAGACCCTTCGACGGGCTCAGGGCAAGGTCAGGGCGTCGTGGCGGGATTGCACTAAGGAACTGCGCAGGGGCGTCTTGGACAAAGGAGATAGTAGAGCAGTAAACCGCAGGCGCTGGG
>JAWOCH010000395.1:0-4478 GCA_046483865.1 Candidatus Brocadiia bacterium
GCCGCCCTCGGCTGGGGGTAGAAGACGGATCACGGCCGAGGGCGGCCGTGCCACATAGGCCAGGTCCCTTCTCGGGCAGCAACTCGGCAGTTCAGGTCGGTTCAGTCAGAGAATTGAATGACCCTGACCGGGGCGCCCCACGCGTTGACATCGCCGCTGCCACCGCGTAAGTTGGCTGTTGGGGAACACGCTCCGGAACGGGGGTGTTGCGATGAAGGTGGGCAAGCTAATCATCGTGGTGGTCGTGCTGGTCGTCCTGGCCTTCCTGGTCTGGCGGTTCATGCCCGGAATCCGGCAGCGGGCCGTCTCCGTCTACCGCGAGCACGGGGGCTGGACCGAGGCGGCGCGGCAGTCGGACCCGGTGGGCTTCATCGAGTATGCCGAAGAGGAACTCGGGGACGATCTGGCAGTTCTTGAAGAGACGCGCGTACGCATGGCCGAGGCCGAGCAGGATCTTTCATCCGAACTGGACCGCTATCGTTCCCTGCTGGAATCGGCTGATGAACTGGCTGCGCAGTTTCGCGAAGCATACCGCCGGGCAGAAGCGGGCGACGAGTATCCGGTCGGTGTCTCCGGGGCGGACTACACAGAGGAGGAGCTGGTCGAGCAGGTGCGCCTGATCCTGCTTCAGCGCAACGGATACGAGGAGATCATCGCCGACATGCAGCGGGCCGCAGAAAAGCTGGTCGAGAAGCGCCAGGAGCTTCTGACACAGACCTCCGCCACGAAGGCCGCGCTCAGTTCTCTGCCCGCCAAGAAGGAGATCGCACGGGTCAACGAGCTGACCGGCCGCACCAGAGAGCTGTTCCAGCAGGTGGACGACCTGATCGGTCAGAACGAGGAGATGCTGGCCGCGTCGCCGGTGCGGACGGTCGAGGAGCTGCTTGCGCAGGAGCCCGAGGCGGCCGCGGAGACGGCAGGCGCGGACGTGGATGCCCGGGCCTTCCTGGAGGGCTCCGGATGAACGCCCTGTCCCTTGCGTTTGCAGTCGTAGGGCTGTTCCTGGCGGTCTACGCCGTGGCCTTCCTGTTGCGGCGGCATCCGGAGGGGGCCGGGCGGGCGAGGACCTCTCTGGGCTGCGGGTTCATCCTGCTGGCAGGGGTGACCTGGGGTCTCAGCCTTGGCTGGTACCTGGACGACCAGTGGGCGGGGTTGCGGCTGGGGTTCGCCCTGGCGCTGTTCCTGCCGGCGCTGGCGACGCTGCTGCGGCCGAGCAAGGGCCGTGCGTTGGCCGCGGCCGTCGCGCTGGCGTTCGCCGTGCTGCTCGGGGTCTCGGCGCTCCCCGGCCTCCGGGACCGTCTGAGCCCTTCTCGTCCCGCCGCTACGGCGCAGGAGGTGCGCACCACGCTGGGGGAACTGGAAGTGCGGATAACCGACACGGAAGACTACATCGCCGAGCTTCGCGATGAGCGGGAGAGGCTGAGGGATGATCTGGCCGATGGGGATTACGGCGACTTCTCCGAACTGGCGGATGATGCCGCCGCGTATGCCAGGCTCGAAGAGCTTGCGGAAGTGGACCGCCTGATCGAGGACTCCGAGCAGTGGCTGGCGCAAGCCAGGCGGAACCTGGAGCAGTTGCGCATCGCAGCGCGGCGTATTGACCGGCTGGCCCGGGGCGAGACCGCCACGGGTGTGGAAGTAGATCAGGCGGAGATAGAGCGTATCCTCCGCGAGGCCCGCACGCCGCCGCCGGCCAAGCCCGCCACCGTCGAGGAGCACGTCGAGAGAGAGGAGCTGCGCCGCCTTTTCGAGTCCGAGTTCTGATAGTCTCCACTGACGCGGACGTTGACGCCCCCATCGGAATCCTGCCGGCCGAGCCGCCCGGCGGACCGGATGCTCCCCTCCCTCCGGCTCTTGAGCCCGTGGAGGACACGGACGAGCCGTATGCGGTTTCCTTCTTCGCCGAGCAGGTGCCGCTGGCGGTCGCCTCCTTCGTGTTCGCGGACGGCCGACCCGACGCCATCCCCACGGCGTGCATGATCGGGCGGGACGCAGACAGCGTCGCCACCACCGTCGGCTCCTGGGTGGGGGCGCTGTGCGGGCTCTCAGGGCTGCCCGACGAATGGGTGGACACCGTCTGCGAAGCAAACCGGGCGGAGCTGGACCTGCGGGCGCTGGCTGATGACCTGGCAGATGCCGTGGACTGACGCCTGAGCTGCGCGCACTCTCTACGCATTCACGCCGGCCGGAACGGATCGGACGCCGGGACGAACTCAACCGGCACGCCGTCCACCCGCGGGCGCAGCCAGTCCGCCAGGCGCTCCATGCCCGCCTCCTCCGAGTTGCAGTGGCCGGCCAGGATCAGGGCCTTGTCCATGCCGGCGGCGATGGCGTCGCGCACGTACTCACACGTCATCCATTCGCGACACTCCCCGCCCACCACCACGTCCACGTCCTCACGGGCGAGCGCCTCGATCTGCCAGCGCTCTCCCGGCGCGCCGGGCATCAGCGCCGTGCCCCTGCAGGGCATGGCCGGCTCACCGACCACGCGGACCGCTCGCGCGCCCAATCGCTCCTTGACCGAGGACGCGAGCTGCTCCAGGGGGATGTCCGGCGTGTGGAAGAGCCACGGCTCCTCATCGTCCCGCCACTGCTCCCATCCGAGCTGCGCCGTGACGCCGGCCAGTATGCCGTCGGGCTCGGACCGGTGCCAGTAGTCGTGGAAGCGCCAGATGACCAACTCGTGCTCGCGGATGAACCGCTGCTTGGCCTCCAGCACGGCGTGGCCCTGCAGCCAATCCGTCTCGTCATGGTGGCCGTAGTATATGGGCTCGTGGGTGATGACGAAGTTCGCGCCCAGCTTCGCCGCCCGCTGCAGGACCGCCAGCGTGCCCATGAAGGTGGTGACAACTCCCGTGACCGGCGCCGCGGGGTCGCCTTCCTTGAAGGTGTCCACCGTCTCGTCCAGCCTGTCCAGCTCCAGGCCCGTCAGGATGGTCTCCACTACATCTTCTGCCGTCATGCCGCCCTCCCGGTGCGTGTAGGAACTCGCCGGCTGAGCGTACGCTATCGGCGCCGGGCCGGCAAGCGCCGTTGCAGCGGCCGACGGCATCGCGTAGCATTCCGCCGACCACCACTCCGCAGGAGGATTCGCCGATGCTCGAACAGACAGTGTTCCGACGTTACGAAGGCAACCCCATCATCGGCCCGGACGCCGTGCCGGGCGCCAACAGCATCTACAACAGCGCCGTCGTGCCCTTCGAGGACGGCTACGCGGGCGTGTTCCGCGTGGACGCCGAGGACATGATGCAGTGGCTGCACGTGGGCCGCAGCGCGGACGGGCTGGAGTGGGAGCTGGAGCCGGAGCCTTTCGAGCTGGATTTCGGCGAGGTGGACATCGAGATGCGCCCCGGCGGCTATGACCCCCGCGTGATCCCGCTGGAGGGCCGGTATTACGTCGTCTGGTGCGCGCCCTACCACGGCCCGACGCTGGCCATCGCCGAGACCGAGGACTTCGAGAGCTTCCGTTTCGTCTCGAACGCCGTGCCGCCCTACAACCGCAACGGCGTCCTGTTCCCCCGGCGGATCGGGGGGAAGTACATGCTGCTGCATCGGCCCAGCGACCG
This sequence comes from Candidatus Brocadiia bacterium, assembly GCA_046483865.1. Taxonomy (GTDB): domain Bacteria; phylum Planctomycetota; class Brocadiia; order SM23-32; family SM23-32; genus JAWOCH01. The sequence continues at coordinate 3,567 of JAWOCH010000395.1, forward strand.
CGGGCATACGCCGTTCGGGGACATCTTCGTCTGTCAGAGCGACGACCTGGTCCACTGGGGGCGGCACCGGTTCGTGATGGCGCCGACCGACCGCTGGCAGGCCACCAAGATAGGCGCCGGCCCGGTGCCCATCGAGACCGACGAGGGCTGGCTGCTCATCTACCACGGAGTCATCACTAAGTGCAACGGGTTCATCTACTCGGTGGGGGCCGCCCTGCTGGACCTGGACAGGCCGTGGGAGGTCCTCTACCGCACGCGGCCCTATCTGCTCTCCCCGCTGGCCGACTACGAGCGCGTGGGCAACGTGCCGAACGTGGTCTTCCCTTGCGCGGCGACGGTGGACGAGGCCAGCGGCGAGCTGGCCCTCTACTACGGCGGGGCGGACACCTGCGTCTGCGTGGCCTACGCGCAACTTGAGGACATCGTCCAGTTCACCAGGGACAACTCCTATTGAGCGCGGCATGAGGGGCCAGTGAAGCGTATCACCCGCGAGCACACGATAGGCGTGGAGGGGCGCTACCGCGTCTTCGGGCCGGCGGCGGAGGTCGAGCTGGGCGAGACGTTCGTCGTCGAGACCATCAACTTCCGCACGCCCATCATCCGCACCCCGGAGGACGCCAACCCGGAGAACTTCCGCGAGCGGGAGGAGACGGGACCGATCTACGTGCGCGGCATCGAGCCGGGCGACGTCCTCGCCATCCACATCGAGGAGATCCGCCCCGAGGGCCACGCGAGCGGGGGATGGTGGGACGACCCGGAGGTGAACGCGTTTCTGCCAATCGAAGACAGTCAGGTCCACTTCCCCGGCGGGCTGCGCGCGCCGGTCAGCATGATGATCGGCGACATATACGTCACGCCGCGGGAGCCCTGCCCCAACCCGTGGGACAACGGCGGCAACATGGATTTCAAGGA
>JAWOCH010000015.1:0-6511 GCA_046483865.1 Candidatus Brocadiia bacterium
CGAACCGACGCGCGGCGGCGCTTATGGAGTGGTCCCGGGCATAGCGGACCATCTGGGTTCTCAGGGTTTCGCGGTGGTTTTCTGCGCGGATCATGGCATAATAGCTTTGTGGGCACATCGGGGCCTCCTGCGGTTGTTGGCCACAGGGACCTTAGCCCTTCGGGGCCGATGTGTCCACTTCTGTTTGGTCATCGTCTGTGGGCCCTCTTCCAGCAGGAGACGGGCCAGCGGCGGGCAGCCCGCTTAGTGCGCGCGCGCCAGCGGCCAACCGGGAAGGGGGCGGCCGAGGCCAGCAGCTTCCGCGCCCGCGCGCGCCCGCCCTCGGGCGGGCGCGACCTGACATTTCCCTCTCCAGCGACACCTCCCCGGGGGTGGGTACCATGTCCTGGCAAAGTAACTCAATACGGTTGACTTGACGGACCGGATGCAATAGGCTGATAGCGTAAGTGCGTACACAACCGGTGCCGTTGAAGCGCCCTCTTTACTGCCTGTCCCCTTCCTGCCTGCGGAACTGCTGTTCATGGATCTGGACGGACTGCGCGAGAAGATAGATGAGCTGGACAGCCGGATCGTGCGGCTCATCAACGAGCGGGCGGAGGTGGCCCGTCAAATCGGTCGGCTGAAGGCGGGCGACAACTCCCGCGTCTACATCCCTTCACGGCACGAGCAAGTCCTTCGCCGCGTGTCGGAACTCAGCGATGGGCCGCTGGCGGACGACTGCCTCCAGGCCGTCTACCGCGAGATCATGAGCGGCTGCCTGGCACTGGAGAAGCCCGTGAACGTGGCCTACCTGGGTCCGGAGGGGACGTTCACCCACAGCGCGGCACTGGCCAACTTCGGCGAGAGCGTCCAGTACCTGGCCGCGAGCACCATTGACGGCGTGTTCAGCGAGGTCGAGCGCGACAGGGCGGACTACGGCGTGGTGCCGGTGGAGAACTCAACCGGCGGCGGCATCCATGAGACCCTCACCCGGTTCCTGGACAGCCCGCTGAAGATCTGCGCGGAGATCGTCCAGGAGATACATCACGCGCTGATGGCGGCCTGCCCGCCGGAGCAGATAGAGCGCATCTACAGCCGGGGACAGGTTTTCGGACAGACCAGACGTTGGCTCCAGACGCACATGCCGGATCCCGAGCTGATTGAGGTGCAGAGCACCAGCGCCGCCGCCGCCGAAGCGGCACAGGACAACGCCGGGGCGGCCATAGGCAACGCCAGTCTTGCCTCCACCCACGGGCTGGACGTGCTGTTCGACCACATCGAGGATTACTCGCACAACGTGACGCGATTCTTCGTGCTCTCCGAGCACAGCAGCGGTCCCAGCGGGGACGACAAGACGGCCCTGCTGTGCAGCGTGCGGGACAAGGTGGGCGCGCTGCACGACCTGCTGGCGGCGTTCAAGGACTACGCCATCAACATGACCAAGATCGAGTCTTTCCCCTCGCCGACGGCGGCGTGGCAGTATTACTTCTTCATTGACTTCCTGGGGCATCCGGAGGAGGAGAACACGCGCCAGGCCCTGGAGCAGATGCGGGCCGAGTGCCTGTCGTTCAAGGTGCTGGGCGCCTTCCCCCGGTGCCGTGGCTGAGCGAGAGACCTGCGCACTTGGGAAACAACCATGAGAGAGCCATTTGTTGCCGGCAACTGGAAGATGAACATGGACGGCCAGGGCAGCCGAGAACTGGCCGGAGCGCTGAGGAAGCAGCTTTCGGGCCTGGAGGGCGTGCGCGTCGCCGTCTTCCCGCCGGCCGTCTACCTGAGCGCCGTAGTCGGCGTGCTGCACGACACCAAGATCGGCGTTGGCGCCCAGAACATGCACAGCGAGCCGGCCGGCGCTTACACCGGGGAGGTCTCCGGGCCGATGCTGGTGGACACAGGGTGCCAGTTAGTCATCCTCGGCCATTCCGAGCGGCGCCACGTGTTCGGCGAGGACGATGAGCTGATCAACACCAAGGTCGCCAGGGCGCTGGAGTGCGGCCTGGAGCCGATCCTGTGTCTGGGCGAGAAACTGGACCAGCGCAAGGTAGGGAAGACGGAGGACGTGGTCAGCAAGCAGCTCCGTGCCGGCCTGGAGGGCGTCTCCGCCGAGCAGATGGCTAATGTGACGCTGGCATACGAGCCGGTCTGGGCGATCGGCACGGGCGAGACGGCCACTCCCGAACAGGCGCAGGAAGTTCATGCCGTTCTGCGCGGTCTGCTGGCCGAGATGTATGACGAGGACACCTCGGCGGCGACCGTCATCCAGTACGGCGGCAGCGTCAAGCCGCACAACGCGGCCGAGCTGATGGGCATGGCGGACGTGGACGGCGCGCTGGTGGGCGGGGCCAGTCTGAAGGCCGAGACGTTCGTGCCCATCGTCGAAGCTGCACTCGACTGATAAACACACTGGCAGGTGAACGCAGATGGATCCGGAGCAGCTCAGAGGAAACGTCAAGAAGGGCCTGATCATCGCCGTCTTCTTCGGCCTGGCGTTGCTGTTCTACGCGCTGCGGTGGCAGACGGTGCTGGTGGCATACCTGATCGTGGTCGCGCTCGTGTCCATGCTGGCCGTTCTCATCCAGAGCGGCCGGGGCGGGGGGCTGGCCTCCTCGCTGGGAGGGCTGGGCGGCGATTCACTGCTGGGCGTCCGATCTGCCAGCCCGGTGGCGAAGGCGACCTACGTGCTGCTGGCGCTGTTCATGTTCATCGCCATGCTGAATGCCAATCTCAACATGAGGCAGGGCGAGGCGGGTGGGCTGTTGCAGCAGGGGGCCCCCCCGGAGCGTGGCCTGCCTGCAGGCGAGCCCGGAGCCGAGTTGCCCGCCGGACCCGCCCCCGGAGGCGGAGCGCCGCTGGAGCCCCAGCCCGGCGCACCGGCAATGCCTGCGCCCGGGGCAGAACAGACGACGCCGCCCGCGCCGGAGGAAGGCGAATGATAAGGAGTATGACGGGTTTCGGCGCCGCTCAGAAGGTCTGCGACGATTGGCTGGTGCGGGTGGAGATGCGCACCGTCAACCATCGCGATCTCCAGACCACTTTCCGCACGCCGGAGGCATTCCGCGCCAAGGAAGCCGAGCTGCAGAAGCTCATCGAACGCCGGATCCACAGGGGCCACCTCTATTATTCCCTGACCTGCGAGCCGCACGGCGAGCGCGGCACGGCCCTCGTGGACGAGGAGCTGGTGGCGGGCTACCTGCAAGCACTCAAGGGGCTGGCCGCTGCAGAGGAGTTGCCGATCCGCGTGGACCTGGCGTCGCTGCTGAGCCTGCCCGGAGCCCTGAAGCAGATGGCGCTGGACGAGGACCTGCGGGAGGCTCTGTGGGAGGACGTCCTGGAGGTCAGCGGCGAAGCCCTGGAGTCACTGGTCCAGATGCGTAGCGCCGAGGGACAGAACCTGGCGGCCCAGTTGCGGGAGTTCTGCGACGAGATGGGCAGTCTGACCGACGCCATCGAAGGGGCGCAGCGGGACTTCGTGCCCGCCTACCAGGAACGGCTGCGGGAGCGGGTGAACCGTCTGCTGGACGGCACCGACGTCGAGCTGAACGAGGAGCCCCTGTGCCGCGAGGTGGCCATCTACGCCGATCGCTGCGACGTGAGCGAGGAGATAGCCCGGCTGCGCAGCCACCTGGAGCAGTTCGGCGACGCCCTGGCGGGCGACGATTCGGAGCCGGTCGGCAGGAAGATGGAGTTCATCGGTCAGGAGATGCTGCGCGAGGCGGGCACAATCGCGGCCAAGGTGCCGGCCGGCGAGCAGGTGCGGCAGGTGATAGAACTGAAGACGGCGGTCGAGCGGCTGCGGGAGCAGGTGCGCAACGTCGAGTGAACAGAGGGGCGCCGAGCCAGCGGCCCGTCGGAGCGATATGAGAGATGCCGAAGAGGAACGCGAGCTGGTCAACCCGCGCCAGCTCTTCGTGATCTCCGGACCCAGCGGGGTCGGCAAGAACACGGTGGCCCGGCGACTCTGTGAGCAGGACCACGCCGTGCGTGCGGTCACCGCAACCACGCGCCGGCCCAGGCGGGGCGAACTGGGCGGAGTAGACTACCACTTCGTCAGCGAGCAGACATTCCGACAGTGGATCGAGCAAGGCCGGCTGCTGGAGCACACCACGTACGTGGGAAACTACTACGGAACCCCGGTCAGCTCGGTGAACCGGGCGGCGGAGTCGGGCCTGCCCGTCATCCTGACCATAGACGTTGACGGCGGCCTGCAGATCAAGGAGCGCTGGCCGGAGGTGACGCTCATCTTCCTGGAGCCGCCCTCGGAGCAGGAGCTGCGGCGGCGGCTGGAGGAGCGTGGACGCGACGAGGCACAGAGCGTTGAGCAGCGCCTTCAGCGTGCGCGCGAGGAGATGGAATACAAGGACAGATACGATGTTCGGGTGACGAACGACCGTCTTGAGGATACGGTGGAGGAGATCGCCCGGATCATGGAGAAACGGTTTTCAGCAACCGAACAGGCCTGACTGCACACGGGGGTGTACCCATGAGGAAGAGCCCGGAGGCGCGCGTCGAGGACCTGAGCAAGCGTCTTGGCGGCAGATTCAAACTGACCACGCTGGTCGAGAAACAGGCCAAGCAGTACGTGCGCGGCGGAAGGGCCTTCATGCCCAGCGTGCGCAACCTGCACGAGCTGTTCGAGTTCATACTGGACGAGGTAGACGAGGGTCGCATCGGCCTGCTGCTGCCCGGCGAAGAGGAGGAACTGGACGCCGGCGCAGGCGAAGACGACACGTCCTGACAGGATGCACAGGGCAGACAGGATAAGAAGAGAGGACTCGGGGTCTTTTCTGTTAGCCGCATCGTGTTCATCCTGTGCGTCCCTGTTTGAGAGTTCTCGTCTTTCTCCGTGTCCTTCGTATCTCCGTGGTGAATGCCACCTGTGAGGGGAAACCAGTGAGCGAAACATCCGGCAGGAACATAGTGCTGGGCGTCGCGGGCAGTATCGCCGCCTACAAGGCCGCCTCCGTACTGCGCGGGCTGTTGCACCGGGGCCACGCCGTTCAGGTGGTCATGACGCAGGCCGCCCAGCAGTTCGTCACTCCCACCACGTTCCGCTCGCTGAGCGGTCGGCCGGTGGTGACCGATCTGTTCATCGAGGAAGGCCAGGCGAGCCTGCAGCACGTCGAGCTGGCCGACTGGGTCTGTGGCGAGCAGGGCGCCCGTCACGGCGTGCTGGCGGTGGTGCCGGCCACGGCGGACTTCGTCGGCAAGGCGGCCAACGGCCTGGCGGACGAAATGCTCAGTTGCACGTGGATGGCCTGCGACTGCCCGAAGGTTGTGGCGGCCGCCATGAACAACCGCATGTGGAACAGCCCACCGATGCAGGAAAACTGGGAGTATCTGCGCCTGCAGACCGGCGTGCACTGCATAGACCCGGTCATGGGGGTGCTGGCCGACGGCAGGAAGGCGGTGGGCCACCTGGCGCCCGTGGAGGACATAGTGAACATGATACACTCCCTGGCCTCCGGCAGCCGGGTGAGCGATGAGTGAAGGTCGCGAGTCAGACCATCCGCGGCTGCTGATCCGCCGGAAGCCGGGTTGCGAGGACCTGCCGCTGCCCCGCTACATGAGCGATGGGGCCAGCGGCATGGATCTGCGGGCGGCCGTCGAGGGGGAGCTGGTCATCCCACCGGGCGAGGTCCGCCTGGTGCCGACCGGCATCCACATCGCCGTCCCTCCCGGCTACGAGGCGCAGGTGCGTCCACGGAGCGGCCTGGCGCTGAAGCAGCGCGTCTCCGTGCTGAACAGCCCCGGCACGGTGGACAGCGACTACCGCGCCGAAGTGGGGGTCATACTGGCCAACTTCGGGGACCAGCCGTTCGCCGTAACTCGGGGCATGCGCGTCGCCCAGATAGTCATCGCCCGCACCTGGCGTGCGGAAGTGGTGGAGGTGGAGGAGCTGGAGGACACCGAGCGCCAGCTCGGGGGCTTCGGTTCCACCGGCCTGCACTGATGCGGACAGTCTGAGCAGGGGGAGCGGACCATGCGCCACATCATGGCCTTGCCGTTCACGATCCTCGCCCTGCTGGGCTCGATTGCCTTGCTGTTGGTCTACGTCTGGAGCGTCGTCTGGTCTTACGGGGACGCCGAGGCGCGCGGCAAGCCGGGCTGCCTGGTGGCGCTGCTGGTGGCGCTTTTGAGCTGGCCGCTGGGGTTGATACTCTGGGTTGTTTTCCGTCCTGAACGCCGCCTGCGGGGACGTTGACCGGGCCCGCCTGTGCCGTTCCGGTTGCACGAGGGTTCCCGCCGGGCTAAGCTGCTCTCTTGCGCACAGATTCAGCGGGCCGCCTCCCGCCTTCACCTTCACTCAGGGATAGACCGCCGCATGGGCGATACGCTGACCTACAAGATCATCCGGGACCATCTGGTCGAGGGACAGGCCCGCCCGGGCGAGCCGATCGGGCTGCGCATTGACCAGACGCTGACCCAGGACATCACCGGCACGGCAGCCTACCTGCAGTTCGAGCAGATGGACGTTGACCGCGTCCGCACCGAGCTGTCGGTCAGCTACGTGGACCACAACCTGCTGCAGACC
>JAWOCH010000054.1:0-4590 GCA_046483865.1 Candidatus Brocadiia bacterium
TGCATAGTCCCACAGGCGGAGCTCGCCGACATCGGCGTCGCAGACCAGCCTCTTCCCGTATCCGTCAGGCAGAGTGAAATCGAACAGACCGAGGTCGCCGGGACTCCGCCCCGTGGTCATCGTCACCCACGCCGGGCAACTGACGGGCGGGCACGTGGAGCGGAGCGGGCCGAACGCCCCCTCACCGGCCAGCGTCCGGAGGGCCGGCAGTCGCCCGCGCTCGAACTGGGCCGAGAGGTATTCGTGGTCAGCACCATCAATTCCGATGATCAGCAGCTTGCTCATCTTCTCGCAACAGAAAGGGGCACGCCGCAGTCGGCGCTTACGCATTCATCCAGCAGGCGAAGTATGAAAGGGAGCGGGTCCTCTGAGTCAGCCAGCAGGAGCTCGTGGGCCTCCGAGACCCGTTCCGGAGTGCACGGGTCGGAAAGCCACTGTTGAACGACCTGCACAGTCCCACGCACATCCAACGTCTGCTTGACCAACCCGTAGCCGTCGGCCAGCACGTTGATGAAGCCCCATTGCAGGGGGCTGACCCAGACGGCCGGCGTCCCCAGGCAGGCCGCCTCCGCCGCCATCGTGGCGCCTTCCCCTACGTAAAGATCGGCAAACGCCAGCAGATCCAGTCCCAACTCCATCGGCACCGGGTTGGCGTACGGACGAAGCGGGGCCGGCATGTCGGCCTCCGCGCTGGCGACCACCCGCCCGTGCCGGCTCAGCGCTTCCACCAGGTCCGCCAGCGCCCTCTCGGACATGCCCTGGTGCCCCACGTCGTGCATGGCCTCCCAGGCGCTCAGACGCACGACGAAGTACGGTTCGTCCGGTTCGACGCCGTGAGCCCTGAGGGCGGCGGCATCCGGACTGAAACGAGACGGGTGCGTGTACATTAACTGCGGCACGGCGTTGAAATGGACTTGCTTCGGCCCGAGGTCCGTCTCGTATCCCATGCCGGTCACAAGCACGGTGGCCAGCATCCGCGACAGCGTCAGGGGGAGGCCGGCGTACTCGTTCTCATCGAACGAGACCGAGGGAACCCCGAGCGTCCTCCCGACGGCACCTATGGTCACGCCCTGGCGGGCCACCAGCACGTCGGGACGGAACGGACGCGCCACCGACAGCATGCGGACAATGCGCGCTAAAGTCGAGGCGCAGACGCGCAGGAACCCGTGCCGCCGATGACTGAGCGCAACGTGCGGGATGCTGAGCCTGTCGAGAAGCTCCCGCGTCCCATACTTGTAGTGCGCGCTCACGAGAACTTCGTCGCCGCGTTTTTGTAGCTCCCCGAGAAGCGGACGGAAGAAGTTCACTTCCGCGGGATGCTTTATGTCCACCAGAACGCGCACGGTCAGCCTTCGCAAAGAGTTACATGCACCTAAGTTGCAAGGGCCGTGCCGCCGGCTTACTCCGCTCGGGACGGAGGCAGCGCATCACTCCCTCTCCCGGTCTTCTCCGCCTTCGTGGACAGTGCGCACCGCATAGACCTGCCGCCCCTGCGACTCATGGTAGGTGCGGGTCAGAATCTCCATCATCAGCCCCATCAAAAGGACCTGCACGCTGATGATGAGGAACGTCACGCTCAGGTAGAGCAGCGGGTTGCCCGTCATATTCTTGCCGTAGCCCAGCTTCTGGATGATGACCACCGCCAGAACGGCGAACGCAGCGGCGAACAGCAGGGAGCCGATGCGCCCGAAGAAATAGAGCGGCTTGGCCAGATAGTGCATCATGAACTTGACCGTCGCCAGGTCAAGCAGCACTTCGAAGGTGCGCCCGAGGCCGGCGAATTTGCTCTGCCCCGCGTGTCGCGCCCGGTCGCTGACCGGCACCTCGGCCACGCGCCCGCCAACCCATCGGACCAGCGCAGGCACGAAGCGGTGCATCTCCCCGTAGAGGCTGATGTCCTGCAGCACGGATTTGCGATAGGCTTTCAGGCAGCAACCGTAATCGTGCAACTGCACCCCGGTGCCGGCGCTTATCAGGGCATTGGCCAGGCGACTGGGGAACCTGCGGACGAAGTTCTCCTTGCGGTCCTGCCGCCACCCGCTCACCACGTCGTAGCCCGGCCCCTCCTCCATCTTCTCCAGCAGGCGGGGGATGTCGCGGGGGTCGTTCTGCAGGTCTCCGTCCATGGTGACGATGAGCTCGCCGCGCGCACGGTCAAAGCCCGCGTTGAGCGCGGCCGACTTGCCGAAGTTGCGGCGGAGCTCGATTACCCGCGCCCTCCGGTCGTCTTCAATAGCACGCAACGCCGCCTCCAGCGTACCGTCCGTGCTGCCGTCGTCCACCAGCAACAACTCGTAGCTGATGCCGGCCTCCGACATCGCCTCGCGCACCTCGCCGCAGAGCGGGCCGACGTTGTCGGCCTCGTTGTAGACGGGAACGACGATGGAAACGTCCGGGCACGCCGTGGAACCGGCGACTGCCTGCTGCTCGCTGGCCTCAACGGCAGACATGGGATGGGACCTCCGCACACGACTACCTTGTGGAACTGCCAGCGTATTGAAACGGCGGGGCGCAATACAAGCGAAATCCGCGGCCGACCGCGCCTGAGCGATGGCATCGAATGGTCTGGGGGCGGCATCTTCCGGCGCGAGGGCCCGCAGGCGGTCGCTCGCTTGAAGGGCCGGGCGGGCTCTGCTATATTATCTGAGTAACTGAGGAATGGTGTAACGGTAACACGCCTGACTCTGGATCAGGTATTCCAGGTTCGAATCCTGGTTCCTCAGCCATTTTAGCCTACATGGCCCCATCGTCTAGCCCGGTCCAGGACGCCGGACTCTCATTCCGGTAACAGGGGTTCGAATCCCCTTGGGGCTACCACATATCATCAGGGCGCGGCCGCTACCGAGCGGTCGCGCCCTTCTTTATTGGACTACTGCGCTCCTGGTAGCCATCATCTTCTGCGCAATGGAGCTCAGTATTTGCGTCCATGCGGTCTCCGCTCGGCCGTCTTCGTCACTGGCCGCGGTCTTCACATTTGCGTAACCTTTTGTTAGACAACATCTTAATGGAACGCCCACGTCGCCATGCTCTCTGCGGCATGCGCTGTGCTTCTGATTGCGTGACGTGCAGTTCTTCGCGCATACCTACTTCAGGAGAGGCAGAGCCATGACCGAAAAGCGCTATGTAGAGATTATCTGTGTGGTGGACCGGTCGGGATCCATGGGTGCCATAGAATCGGACGCCATCGGTGGGTTCAACAAGTTCCTGCGCGAACAGAAGCAGGAGGCCGGAGAGGCGCGCTTCACGCTGGTGCTGTTCAACCACGAGTATCAGGTGCTGCACGACGGCGTCGAGCTGCAGCGGGTGCCCGAACTGGACGCGGCCACATATGCGGTGGGCGGGATGACGGCCCTGCTGGACGCCGTCGGCACGGCGGTGGACGCCGCCCGGGCGCGCATCGCCCGCCTGACGGAGAACGAGCGGCCGGCGGCCGTCATCGTGGCCATCCTGACCGACGGGTTGGAGAATTCCAGCAGCGAGTACACGGCGCCGCAGATATTCGAGAAGATACGGAATCTGCGCGCACGGGAGGGGTGGGAGTTCGTCTTTCTCGGGGCCGACCAGGACGCTGTGAAGGAGGCGACGCGTATGGGCATAGCCAAAGACGACGCCCACGACTTCAGCCGCACCGGCGAGGGCGTACAGGGGGCCTACCGGCGGATGAGCGCGCGCACAAGCCGCACGCGACGCCGCACCCGCCATCCGCGCCGCCGGTCCTCTACGCAGGAGGAATCGACGCCGATCGGCTTCCACAAGGCCGACTGAACGCCCCGTTTCCTTCGCGGTGCTCGTCGTGGTCTCTGCCTTCCCCCGCGGAGACCGCCCCGGAGTTCAGAGGATCCAGCCGACCACGTAGTAGCCCATGAAGGCGACCAGCATGACAGCCGCTGCGGGCCTAAGCAGCGCGCGCAGATTCTCGACAAGGTGCGTGCCGAAGTGCTCGCTGGCCACCACCAGGCAGACGTGGACCGGGGAGATGACGACGCCGACGTAGCCGAAGGAGTAGGCGAGCAACACCGTCGGCAGCAGCACGCCGGAGGCGGGGTTCGTGCCGAGCAAGTTTATGACGATGGGAAAGCTGGCGCCCACGAAAGCGACAGACAGCCCCGTGGCCAGGCCGCTGATGAAAGGCAGCGCCATGATGATGGCGAGCATGGGGATGCCCCATTGGGCCATCTCCTGTCGCATCTGGTCGACCAGCAGCGTGCCGTTGGGCAGTTCCCCTTCGATGAAGGCGCCGTAAATGCGCACCACCACGACGATGGCGGCCATCATGAACGCCCGTCGTGACAGCAGTATCTCCTTCCACTTCTGCGCCCCCAGCGGGCGCTGCATCTGCAGCACCGACATGGCCACGAGCAGTCCGATGGCCATGGGCAAGTACCTGTTCAGCCCGGGCGCGGCGTCGCCCCAACGCGCTTGGAGGCCGGCGTGGGCAATCTTGACGACCCCATAGGTGCCGATCACCAGCACGATGGGAAGCACGAGCATGAAGAAATGGGGGGAGGCGTCGTCTCTTGCCATGGTGGGCCGGGAGTGGGGTTGCTTTATGCGCCGCAGCAGGAACCAGTAACCGGCCCCGACCGCAAC
>JAWOCH010000094.1:0-2529 GCA_046483865.1 Candidatus Brocadiia bacterium
TGTTCCACTCCGGATCCAGCGGCGGGGCCAGCTCCCCGGCGCTGTGGATGAAGCGGAAGAAATCCTCCGAGTCCCCGATGCGGCGGAACTCCTCGTAGCCCTGGCGGTACAGCAGGTCCTCGCTGTGGGCCACGTAGGCAGAGTCGGTCATCTGGGCGCAGGGGATGGAGAACTCCGACCCGCACGGTCCCAGGCAGAAGAACCGCACGAACAGCTCCTTGCCCTCCATGGCCCCCTCCAGGTAGGTGCGCACCTCGCGGACGCCTTCCTCCTTGTCCACCTGATTCAGCCGCTCGCCCAGGTTCACCCCCGGGGGCACCAGGTAGCAGGTGCGCTGTTTGTCGCGCGCCTGGTCGTGCGGTCCGTCAAAGTGCACGGTGTGCCCTTCGGTGGCCAGGGGGCGCTCCTCGGTCAGCTCCACGGCGCGCCTGCGGACGTAGGCCAGATCCTCAGGCGCGTCGGTGGCCACGAACACGGACTCCGGGCGGCAGAGCCGGACGAACTCGGCCACGAAGCGGTGGAGTTTCGGATTGCGGAGGGCGGCGAGTTTCGCGTAGTTCTCCGCGTCCAACCGGTCCTTCAGCGGTCTGGCAGGATCTTCCTTCACATGAGCTCCATCGTGTCTGAGAGAGGCAGAGGGCGATTGCCGATGCCGATTACAAAACGGCCAGGCTCGCCTCGGGGGGCGAGTCTGGCTCGTGCGGGGACATCGGGCGCGTTTGCTTCTACGGGGCATTCTATCACAGCGCCCGCCACTGTCAAGCGGCTGCGGCGTTGCCGTGCCGGGACCGGTTCCGCTGCCGTGAGCAGCGTCTTCCTGTGCTACTACCGGCCCGCACGGGCTTAGGGGCTATTGCAGAACCCGGATCTACTGCGGCCGGCTGCGAAGCCCGATTGGCTGCGTTGTCGGCACAGAACGTCCTCAACGTGGCGTTCAGCCACGCCTCCGGTGTTCTTGCGCCTGCCGCCTTGCCCTCGGGTTTCTCGCTCGGCCTCGTCACGAACGGGGTTCTGCAATAGCCCCTTAGCCCGGATTATTCACGACGATTACGGCTCGGGTGCCCGAAGTGCTTACTGCTCATAAGGGTACGACGCGAAAGCGGGCTTTCTGCAAATGACACACTGTTTTTGGCAGTGTGGCGCACCGAGGACGATCGTGTCGTAACCGCGCGCCGGACAAGTAGTTGTGAAAAGCGCTGCTTCTCTTCCGTTCGTCATGAATAATGTGGGTTAGAGCCCACAGAGGTATCAAGGGTTGACATTTGATCCCAGCGAGGCTATACATGTCATCGGAGATGAAAAGGAAGTCATGCATAGCGGCAATACTCGTTCTGGCGGCGGTGGGCGCCTTGACCTGGCACATGGCCACCCGCGCGGGACGGCCGCCCAACATCCTGCTGATCACGGTCGAGACGCTCCGCCGCGACCACTGCTCCCTCTACGGATACGACAGGGACACCACGCCGTTCCTGCGCGAACTGGCGGCCGAGTCCATCGTCTTCGACAACGGCTGGTCGCACAGCTCCTGGACCTATCCCTCGATGGCCTGCGTCCTGAGCGGGCGAATGCCGCAGGAGACGGGCGTGTGGCACGAAGGGTCAGAGCCCGGTGCCGGCCTCCTGCTTTGGTTGACGGCGCTCCGAGACCGTGGGTACCGGGCGGGCGCGGTCACCAGCAACCGGTTCGTCGGCCGCTTGACAGCCGCAGCCCCTGATTGCTGGGACCGCAGGGAGGCGTACCACGACCCGCGCGCGGACGAGCTGGTGGCGCGCGCCCTCGCCTTCACCCGAAGCGGCAGCGGGGAGCCGTGGTTCGTCGCCTGCCATCTCTTTGACCCGCACTCGCCGTATGATCCGCCGTCGGCGACCTCCGCACACTGGCTGGTGCCTGCCGCGCCGAGACTGCCAGCCGACAACCTGGGGCCGAAGACCATCAAGCCTCTACGTCCGATCTCCGGTGACGAACGCCGACACATCGTAGCGCGGCACGACGCGGAGATCCGCTACCTGGATCGGGAACTGCGGCTCCTGGTGGACTCGCTGCGCTGGGATGACCAGTGGGACAACACCTGCCTGATCCTCACGGCAGACCACGGGGAGCGGTTCGGCGATGAGGGCTGGGGCCACGGCGGCAAGCCGACAGATGCCGTTACGGCCGTGCCGTTCCTGGTGCGGCTGCCCGGCGGCCGGCTCGGCGGCACGCGCACCGACGCCCTGGTCGGCGGCATTGACGTGCTGCCGACGCTGCTGACCCAGGCGGGCGTGCCCGTGCCGGAGGACCTGCCCGGCGTGAACGCGGTCTCCCTGCTCAACGATCCCCGCCCGGGCCGAGTGCTCGAACAGCACGTCGTCGGCATAGACTGGCAGGACGAGGGCAAGACCACCTACGCCCTGCGCAACCGCCACCGAGGACGGCTCTGCGGCACGACCCACTCCATCGAAGAGGTCCCGGTCACACCGGCCGACGCCGCCCCGCAGGCCGGAGACGAGTCCGTCCTGGCTGACCTGCGTGACCTGGGCTATCTGTGAG
>JAWOCH010000148.1:0-5936 GCA_046483865.1 Candidatus Brocadiia bacterium
CGCGCATCCTGACTCGCCCCCGTCCGGCGGACTCTGGCTGGGGTGCGCGCCGGGCGCCCCGGCGGGGGCGCTGGGATACAGCTCGGCGCTTCAGCGCCGTGATTCCGAGCGGCAGAACAACCCGGGCGCCCTGGAGGGGCGCTGCCAGAAGCGTCCAGGCCTGTCGCGCGTAGATGAGAACGCTCGGCCCAGCGGGCACCGCCCCTTCAGGGCGGGCCCGAGTGCGCGGCGACAGGTTCCGGGGTTGGAAACCCCCGGCTATAATCCAGCGCCGCTTTGCGGCGCAGACGCCAGATGCGTCCGCTGCATCCTTGCATCGGTCGGATCTCTGCCCACAGGCGTACCTGTCCACAGGGGCAGGCGCGGCGTCTCGCCGCGCCTTGTCCGGCGAGACGCCGGACCTACCGATAGCTTGGGACGTTCTGCAGGGCAACCCGCCGCACTGCAGAAGCCGGTCCGGTGATTCTGCACCTGCGACTGCAAGACGCGATGCTGACGCCGCGCTACCCGAGCGCGCCCTTTCGACGGACTGAGGAGCCTGAGTGAAGGTGTGGGCTGCACGTTTCCCGCGTGCCGCGACCGCGCTCCGTACCGTAGACTCTTGCACGGCCCTGCCGCAAGGAGGTGACAGTTTGAGTTCGGCCCGCCGGAGACGCTACCTTGAGTGCGTGGATGGAGCCCGGGAGGATCCGATGAAGCGTCTGCTCATGACACTGGTTCTGGCCGCTGCGCTGCTGGGGCTGTCCGGCTGCGCACTGGTGCGGGGCAGCAACCGCCACCTGTCCGACATGGTGGGCGATACGTGCTGGCCGGACAGCATCTGCGGCAAGGCTCTCGCCGCGCCCGTGGTGGCGCCCCTCTGGACGGCCGCCCTGCTGGTGGACGGCTTCATCGTGAACCCCGTCCTCAGCGCGCCGAAGGCGTTCACCTGGACGGTGGTCAACCTGGCCCTGGACACGGCCAGCGGCCCCCTGGGGGTCATCTCGCTGCCGTTCCGCGTGATCATCTTCCCCTTCCCGTTCGCCGGAGCGGAGATCTACTACTGCACCATTCCGCTCTGAGAGGCCGCGGACGCGACGGAGCGCGTCCCTCCAGAAGCCGCGGACGTGACGAGGAAGCGTCCCTCCAAGAGCAGCCCGCCCGACTGCTCGACCGGTTGGAATGGCCGGGGGCTTGCGGTATAGTGTTCACTTGCCGCCTGCCGGCGGCGAACATATCGCCCTCCAGACCGTCTAACAGGATAAGAAGGCCATGACCAAGGCTTCCCCGAGCGATGCCGAACTGGTGCGGCAGGCGCGCCGGGGAGACGTGGCGGCGTTCGGGGAGCTGGTGGAGAGGCACCAGGACTACATCTATAACGCCGTCTTCCACCTGGTCAGCGATGAGAAGGACGCGGAGGACCTGGCACAGGAGGTGTTCCTGCGGGCCTACGACGGGCTGGACAGCTTTCGCGGGGAGGCACGGTTCACGACCTGGGCCTACGGGATCATGCTCAATACGGTGCGCAGCTTCTGGCGACGCACGCGCCGGCGGGTCGTGGTGAGCCTGGACCAGGGGTCGGACGCAGAGGAAGGGCCGCGCCATGAAGTGCCCGCCGAGGGCGACGGGCCCGAAAGGCAGACGCTGCGGCGTGAGAAGGTCCAACTGGTCCGCGCGGCCATCGCGGAGCTGGAGGACGACCTGCGCGAGATAATCGTGATGCGTGACATCCAGGGACTCACCTACGAGGAGCTGGCCGAGGCGATCGGCGTGCCCGACGGGACGGTCAAGAGCCGCCTGCATCGGGCGCGCGGGAAGCTGAAGGACATACTGCAGGAACGGTACGGCGAGATGCCATGAGCGGCGAGTGTACACAGTACAGGGATCGGTTCAGCGAGTACCTGGACGGCCGGCTGGAGGAGGGCCGCCGGCGGGAGCTGGAGGCCCACCTGGAGCAGTGTCCGGCCTGCCGCGCTGAAATTGAAGCGTTGCGGCGCACAGTCGAGGTACTGGGCAAACTGCCCGCCCGGAGCGCGCCCGATGGCTTCGCGGAGCAGGTCAAGGCGCGCATCCGGCAGCAGGCCCCCGCCGGCGGCCGCCGGGTGATGTCTCTGCTCCTGACGCGTGCGCTCCCCGTGGCGGCCATGTTCCTGCTGGTGATCGGACTGACTTTCATGACCCACAGGAACGGGCTGTTCCGGGAACCCGCCGCCACGGCGCCACGCATGGACGAGATGCGCGCGGAGGCCGTCGCTCCAGCCGAGGAGGGAGCGATTATGCAGGACCTGCCCGCCCGGCCGGAGGGTGCACCTGCTGCGCCGGCCGAGATGATGGGGCGCGCCCGCGAGATGATGGACTCCATCGAAAAGATGGAGTCGCGGATGCTGAAGAGCATGGAGGCCGAAGCCGCCCGTGAACCAGGCCAGACTTTCGTGTTCCGCCAGGTGACTCGCCCGCCGGCCCGGCCACAGCAGATCCTCAACGTCGAGGCGGGGGACGTAACGGACGTGCTGCGTCAGGCGGTGCTCCTCGCCAACCGGGCCGGCGTACAGGCTGAACTGGCACTGCACGGCAAGGAGGGGGTGGACATCTTTCTGACGGTGCCCCCGGAGCGTTACGATGCCCTGCTGCGCAGCCTGGCTTCGCTGACCGAGCCCCACAGACAGAAGCTGAGCAACACGGCCATTGCCCGCGATCGGTTCTTCAAGCTGGCCGCGACCAACTACCGGCGCTACCAGAGCGTCGCACACGACGAAGCTTCATATGGGGTGACCAACGGCCGCCCCAGGCCCGGCCGGGCCGCTCCCGCTGCCTTCGAGGAGATGGGCGCCAGGGCCATGATGACGGAGACGCCCGCCCATCCGCCGGAAGCTCCCGCCGCCGCGGCCGAAGCCCTGCCCGCGCTGCGGCCGACGGGGCCGGTCAGCCTGCGTATCGCCATACGTCCCGTAGCGATGGAATGAGCCGGGTCAGCGGCCCTTCCCCCCGAACAGCCAGCCGAACATGCAGCCGGGTGCTTCGGACGGCGTGTTCCAGGCCATGAAGTCTTTCTGCTTCTCGCGCGCCAGCATGGCCGCCACCAGCCCCTCCACCTCCCGGTGTCGCGCGTAGACGTCCGGGAACTCGTCGGCCAGCGACAGCACCTCCCCCGCCTCCCTGCGCAGCCGTTCGTAATCCCCCTCGCCGCGCTCCACGTAGGCCGTCAGCCGCGCGTGGAGGTCCTGCAGGTGGGCCTCAAACTCCTCCGGTGTCAGGCCGCCGGCACCCATGCGTCGTCTCCCCCATCAGTGGCGGAAGGGACCATTCTACCGGAGCAGGACGCCGCGTTCGAGCGTTCAGGAGGCGCCGCGCGCGCACAGGCAGTAGCCCTCCAGTCCCTGGCACTCGGGGCAACGGGGCAGGTTCTCAGCGGCGGGATAGCCCTCCGCCTCCGCAGGGCCCAGTATGCGGAAGTCGGCCTCTGCCCCGCCGGCCAGCGTCACGTGCAGCTCGCCGCCCGCGCCGGGGTCGGGCGCGGTGACGGTGAACGCCTGCCGGTCGGCCGCCTCGACGTGCTTGACGCGCCAGCCGTCGGGTGCGGTCAGTTCGGCGTCGCCGGCCAGCTTCCGGCCGCGGTGCCCGACGGTCACCTCCAGCGCTTTGCCGATGCCCGGGCGGATGACCGGCTCCCCGCCGTAGTGTAGCCAGATCTCCGTCTCGCCGCTGACCGCCACCGCGGCGTGCACGTCCTGCGCCAGCGCCTCGCGCGTACGCCGGTTGCGGAACAGGGCAGTGCGCAAGCCGTCCGGGAGCACGTCTCCCTTGCCCAGCGTGACGTCACTTGGCCCGGCGGCGGCCTGTTCGGCGATGGCCAGCGTCCGATCGGCCAGCTCATGGACGTCCGCCGGCGCGTCGCAGTCCCCGGTGAACGGATGCAGCACGATGCTCTCCCCCACCGGTTCACGCCAGCGCGCGGGAATGGCGTCCGTCCCGCCGAGGATGCCCAGCAGTGCGCCGAGCGTGGCGCCGGTGCAGTCTGTGTCGTAGCCGCAGTTGACGGCCTTGCACAAGCGGTCGCCGAAGTCCTGCCCGTAGAGCCAGCCGAGGATTATGAAGCCGTGGTTGGGCACGGCGTTGCAGGGCTGCCGATGGCCGAAGATGTCCGCAATCCGCTGCCGCGCCTCGCTCCATCGCAGCCCGGAGTGACGACACCAGAGCGCCTCACGGATGACCCGCGAGATGGCGCAGGGGACGGGTATCATCGAGAGCCCGATGCGGATGAGCGTCTCGGCGTCGTCCTCCACGAACGCCGCGCTCTGGACGGCCGCCCAGAACATCTCCCCGTGCATGCCCTCGCCGCCGGCATGGTCCAGGGCGGAGTCCCGCCAGGCGCGGGCGGCGGCGCGCTGGGGGTCCGCCGGCGTCGTGCAGGCCCAGATCTCGCTGCGGATCGGGCTGCCCATCTCGTCAACGTAGTAGTTCTCGAAGCAGCCCGAGACGGGCGGCATCAGCCCCCGGGCCAGGTTGCGCCGGCAGAAGCCGTACTCGTTCCAGGGATACGCCGACAGGCAGCGCACCCAGTAGTCGGCGAAGACCGGCAGAGCGGGGGAAGGCCCCTCCGACTCGAGCATCTTCAGCCAGACGAGCTGGAAGTCCAGGTCGTCGTTCGGCAGCGGTTCGTCCGGCACCGGGTCGTAGAAGGTCAGGTCATGCATCCAGCGCCGGCCCTCCAGCGGCGCGCCCAGTGTGCCGCCGATGTTCTTGCCCAGCCAGCAGCCGAGCACCTTATCCCGATAGCGTGCGCGATCCAGTTGCATGGGACTCATTGCCTCATCGGTCAGACGGTAGCAGGCTCAGGGGATCTCCTCGGGGCGGAGCCACTCCACCTCCGAGGTCGGCTTGTGGCGGGGGCGGAAAAGGTGCAGCCTGGCCACGCCGCTGTCCAGCTCCAACTCGACCAGCCGTTTCAGACGGTACTCACTGCCCACGCAGAAAGCCTGTGCATTGCCGATCACGGCTTCGTCCGGTCCGTGGCGGTGGCCGCAGAAGACGTATCGCACCTTGGGGCAGTCCATCAGCAGCTTCCCGAACCGGTCCGAACCGAGGAAGGCCCGGCAGAACTCGAACGCCGCGTTCGAACGCTCGTAGAGCAGCTCCTTGAACGGCACGTGGTGCATGATGGCGATCACGGAATCCACGCTGGGCTCGACGGCCTGGTAGGCGGTCAGCAGTCGGCGCACGCACCGTTCGGTGAACTCCTCGTCGGTCAGGTCCCAGTCAATGAACCGGGTGTCGTTCCACATGCAGACGCCGGGCAGTTCCTTCTTGCGATACCGCTCGGCGGGCACGTCCAGGTCCGGGCTGCGGAAGGTGTAGTCATACCAGCCGATGTTGCCGATGAAACCCACGTTCCCCATCCGCTCCGGCCCGGCGTCCAACATGCGAAAACCCGAGTCCGCAGCCAGACCGGGCAGGATCTCATGGTACTTCTCATAGCTGTCCGCGCCGCTGGTCCACAGGTCGTGGTTGCCCGGCACGACCAGCTTCAGGCCGTCGAATTCCTTGAACAGGTCCAGACAGAAACTGAAACACTCCGGGTCGGCGTCGCCCACGTCACCGGCCACGGCGAACACGTCCGCATCCGACTCCCGCACCAGGTCCGCCATCTTCAGCGTGCATTCGTCCCCGCGGGAATACAGGCCGAAGTGCAGGTCAGCGGTCACCAGTATGCGCTGGGGGTTGTCGCTCATGGTGCTCAGTCCGTCTCCTCCCGATCAACCAGACCGCCGAGGACCAGAGCTGCCGCCCCGAGCATGCCGGCGGCCGGGCCCACTTCGCCGGGCAGGATGCGCACGGCCTGCCGCGTGACGGCGTTGATGTACTTGTGCGCCTCCTCCAGCATGGTCCCCTGGAACAGGTCCCACGCCTGGCTCATCGAACCGCCGAGCACGCAGACGTCCGGGTCGGCCACGTTGCAC
>JAWOCH010000262.1:0-9544 GCA_046483865.1 Candidatus Brocadiia bacterium
AAATGGTTGTGGTCGCCTTGCACTACGGCATCCTTCGGCCCTTCTTCGACATCCCCGCTGAGGCGGGCTCCGAGCACCCTGCGCTGACCTTCGAGCCGGACCTGGAGGAAGTCTACTGGCAGATGGAGAGCGGACGGTTCGACCTGAGCTTCGTGCTGCCTTCCCAGGATCCCACGGTGCTGGAGAGAGTCGCTCGCGGGGGGCGTGTGATGCCACCGAAGTCCACGTATTTCTACCCGAAGATATTCTCCGGTCTCCTGTTCTACCCCTTTGCCGACGACAACAGCATCCCCGAGGTGATCGAGCCATAATCGCAGGGCCGCTGCGGCGGCGGTTTGCCCAGTCCTCAGCGCCCCGCACACAAAGCTTGACCCCCGACACCCGGATAGCTGGAAGGGGAAAAGCCAATATCCGCCCGAAAGCGGCTCCAGAGCGCTTTCTTTGCCCATCCTGCCTTTGCGCGCCCGGTGGCAGGTATGGTATAATGAGCACGCATAAGAGGATACCGAGAACGAAGCATTCCGTTTCCCTCTCACTGCACTGGCGGGCCGGTCATAACCCGTCGAAAACACGACGATAGCTCCCCCAAAACAGGGTGATCGGCTGCTGTTAAACTGTCGGAAACAAGCGCCCGTACATGCTGGCGGAATCCCCCGGAGCCGTGTCGCCAATCCGCGACGAGCTTCGACCTCACCTTCGACGGATCTTCGACACCCGGGCGTCCATCGTAATCGCGCCCAGGCCAGGGCTTTGCGTGCGCAGAAGAGTCCCGTTTCGCCACAGTTGGCGGACTGAATAGGTACTGTGATTACGTACAGGTATAGAAAGTAGCTACGTACTACTTCCCGCTGCCATTGGGAGAACGGCATGAAGATCGTCGCCAGTCGGGAGGCATTGCACAGGGGATTCCAGCGCCTGGGCGGTGTCGTTGCCGCCGGTGCTCAGCAGCCCCTCTACCGCCACGTGAAGGTTGAGGCGACCGCCGATGCGCTTCATTTGTCCGCGACCGACCTGGAAGTCGGGCTTCGGCTGCAAGTGTCCGACGTGACCGTCGAGGAACCGGGCTCGATACTGGTGCCCCACGCAAGGATTGCCCCGCTGCTCGGCGCAACGCCTGACGAACAGATTACGCTGACCGAGGACGACGGTGCAGTGGTCATCGAAACGGAGCGCAGCCGTTTCCGCATGTTGGGCGAGGACCCGGCGGATTTCGCCAGCCTGCCCGAACTGCCGGAAGAAGGGGTCGTGGAGATAGACCCCGAAGTGCTGCGCTACATGGTCAGGCGCACGATCTTCGCCACGGCCGACGAGAAGGGACGCTACGCCCTGCACGGCGTCCTGTGCATCATCGGCAAGGAAGACACCATCGAGATGGTCGCTGCGGACGGCGCCCGGCTGGCTCACGTGCGCAAGAAGGCAAGCAACCCCGAGGGGGTGGAGGAGGAGTTCATCGTCATGCGGGCCGGCCTGGAGCAGATGGCCCGGCTGGGCGACTACGGGAAGGAGCCGGTGCGCTTCGCCGTGGACGACGGGCGCATGGTGGCAGAGAACGACGCCGGCCGGCTCGTCTGCCAACTGGTGGAGGGCCAGTTCCCCAACTTCCGGGAGGTCATCCCCCGCGAGGGCAAGGTAACGGTCCAGTTGCCCACCCACGAGTTGCACAACGCCGTGCGACGCGCCAGCCTGATGACCACCGAGGAGACACGGGTGGTGGAGTTCACGTTCAGTTCCTCCGGGCTTGCCATCACCGCGGAAGCGCCGGATGTCGGCAAGGCGGAACTGCGTATGGAAATCGAATACGAAGACGAAGAAGCAGGAATCTCCTTCAATCCGGATTTCCTTGATGACTTCCTGGGCATCGTTGAGCGCGAGGCCGTCAAGATGCGCTTCACGGACCGTCGCTCGCCCTGTGTGTTCAAGAGCGGGCTGGACTGCACCTACGTGGTGAGTCCGGTGATCCGCGAAGAGGCCGAGGTATGAGCGAAGGACTCGGCTACCGCAGCGGCGCACAGGCCCGACCCATCGGCCAGATAGCCCGGCGGATACTGCGCGAGAAGAGAGCCTACCAGAAGGGCAAATACGGCGCTCTGCAGAATGCCTGGGCCGAACTGGTCGGCGAAGCCCTTGCCGCGCGCACGCAGATACGTTCCTTCGACGGAGGAGAACTCGTAGTAGGGGTGGACTCCTCGGTGCTGCTGCACGAGATGAACGGTTTCATGAAGGATGAACTCCTGCGCCAGGTTCAGCAGACCAGGGCGGGACGGGACGTGGCATCCCTGCGGTTCTGCCTGCGGGGGCGCACTCGGGACGGAGATGGGCCATGAGCGAGCCGGCGCACGCACAGGAAGAGTACGGGGCCGATTCGATCAAGGTCCTCGACGGCATCGAGCACGTGCGTAAGCGGCCGGCCATGTACATCGGCGATACGAGTGAGCGGGGGCTCCATCAGCTCGCCGAGGAGGTCGTCGCCAACGCCGTGGACGAAGCCATGGCGGGCCGTTGCGACCGGATCCACGTCCGCCTGCATCCCGATGGCAGCATATCGGTCACCGACAACGGCAGCGGCATCCCCGTGGATAAGCACAGCGCCACGGGAAAGTCAGCCCTGGAAGTGGTGATGACGACGCTGAACGCCGGGGGCAAGTTCGATCATAACGCCTACAAGGTTTCGGCCGGGTTGCACGGCGTGGGCGTCTCCTGCGTGAACGCACTGAGTGCCTGGCTGGAGGCGGAAGTGCACTGGCGGGACGGTCACGTCTACTACCAGCGCTACGAGAAAGGCGTGCCCCAGACGCCCGTGGAGAACCGGGGCAAGACCAACCGGCGTGGCACGCGCATCCGCTTCAAGCCCGACCCGGAGGTGTTCGAAGTCACCGCGTGGCGGTGGGACCTGCTGGTCCGGCGGCTGCGGGAACTGGCCTTCCTCAACAGTGGCGTGCGCATCGCCATATCCAGCGATGAGGGCGAGAAGGAGGAGGTCTTCTTCTACGAGGGCGGCATCAGGGAGTTCGTCCAGCACCTGAACCAGGGCAAGGATCCCCTCCACGACGACGTCGTCTACGTCCAGAGGGAGCTGGAAGCGGTCATCTGCGAGATAGCCTTCCAATACAACGGCGGCTACACCGAGAGCATCTACTCCTTTGCCAACAACATCAACACGGTCGAGGGCGGGACGCACCTGAGCGGGCTGCGCGCGGCACTGACGCGCACGTTCAATGCCTACGGGCGGGAACACGGCCTGCTGAAGAAAGTGACACCGTCGGGGCAGGATTATCGCGAAGGGCTCACCGCCGTGGTCAGCGTCAAGCTGCCCGATCCCCAGTTCGAGGGCCAGACCAAGACGCGCCTGGGAAACCGGGAGGTCGGCGGCCTGGTCGAGCAGGTGCTCAATGAGAAGCTGGCCAACTACTGCGAGGAGAACCCGGACACCACGCGCGCCATTGTGAACAAGGCGATGGAGGCGGCACGGGCGCGGGAAGCCGCCCGCAAGGCCCGTGAGCTGACCCGCCGCAAGGGCGCACTGACCAACACCGCGCTGCCCGGCAAGCTGCGCGACTGTTCCAGCCAGGAGACCGAAAGCACGGAGTTGTTTATCGTCGAGGGCCAGAGCGCCGGCGGCACCGCCAGCATGGGACGGGATCGCAAGTTCCAGGCCATCCTGCCGCTGCGAGGCGTGATCCTGAACGTGGAGAAGGCCCGCATCGACAAGATGCTCCGCAACAAGGAGATCCGCGCCCTTATCACCGCCCTCGGAACCGGCATCGGCCAGGAGGAGTTCGATGCCTCAAATGTGCGCTACGGCAAGATCATCATCATGACCGACGCCGACATCGACGGTGCGCACATCCGCACCCTCCTTCTCACCTTCTTCTTTCGCCAGATGACCCAGCTCATCCGGGACGGACGCGTCTACATCGCTCAGCCCCCGCTCTACCGCGTCCGGCGCAAGGGCAGGGAGGAGTACATCCACGACGATCGCGCACTTCAACGGGCGCTTCTGCGACTGGGCACCCAGGATGCCGAGCTGCATTGCCGCTGCAACGGTCAGGAGGAGGTCCTGGAGGAAGAGCAGTTCCTGGAGCTGGTGCGTCTTGTGGCCGAGCTCGACAGGCTCGGAAGCCGCGTCGAGGCCCAGGGCATCGGCTTCAGGCGCTACCTGGAGCTGCGCCGCGAGGGCGACGGCGCCCAGTTTCCGCGCTACCGCGTGATCCACGTGGACGGCGAGAACACAGAGGACGAGCATCTGTTCTACACCGAGAAGGAATACGACCGCTGGCTGCAGGAGCTGCGCCAGGCGCTGGAGGCGGGCGGCCAGGAGCTGCAGATGATCGAGGAGGACGAACTGGGCGTGCCCGAGCCGGAGGATCTGCGCAACAGCGTGCGGCCCCGGCGGTTTGGGGAGGCGGCCCGGGTCGAGGCGCTGGTGCAGTCCATCGAACAGATGGGCGTCCCCATCGCGTTCCTGTTCGCTGCTTCTGAGCCAGAGCTGGAGCCGTTCACCGTCCAGTCCAACGGCACGCGGCGGGACTGCCGTTCGCTGATGGAGCTGGTGCCCGTTGTGGGCGAGTTGGGCCGGCAGGGGCTGGACATTCAGCGCTACAAGGGTCTGGGTGAGATGAACGCCTCCGAACTGGCCGACACCACTCTGAAGCCCCAGACGCGGCGGCTCGTGCGGGTCACCATCGGCGACGCCGTGCAGGCCGACCAGTACTTCAGCATCCTGGCGGGCAAGGACGTGCAAAGCCGGCGCGAATTCATCGAGCGCCACGCCCTGGAGGTCAAGAACCTGGACCTGTAGGCGCACCCCGAAGGCGGGCAGGTCCGGCGGGGACGCGGCGCCTCACTGATCCCCTGGGCAGATATCGCAGTCAATGGCCGAGTTCGACCTGGAGATAGAGTGCTCCGGCTGCGGGGCGTCCTTCCGGGTGCCGCGCATCCGCGCCGGGCGCACCGAGACATGCCCGGTCTGCGGGGCCGAAGTCCGCGTGACGCTGCGGGGCGCCGAAGCCCCGGCTGCTGAGCAGGAGCCCGCCCCGGCGGGTCGGCAGGAGTCGCCCGCGCCGGAGCCGGCGCCGCGGCGCCGCCCTGAGCCGATGCCGCGCGTGCCCGCTGCCGGGCCGCTCATCGTCTGCGCCGAGGGAGACCGCCAGGTCAACCCGCTGGCCGCCGGCCCGCTGGTCTGCGCCTATGCGGGGCTGCCCTCCGCGGAAGGGCGCATGCAGGTGCGCCGCGGCATGGGCGTGCTGGGCGAGGGGCTCGGACCCGACGCGGCGCGCGGCATGGTGAAGGCACTCGAACGCAAAGGCGTGGGCGCTTTCGCCGTGCCTCAGAAGGCCATCGGGTCCCTGCAGCGCGTGCTGCGGATGCAGGGCGTCTACGAGGTGGCCGAGGATGCGCTCTACGTCCAGGCAGGCCGAGAAGGCAAGATCCGCTCCGTCGGGTGGTCCGCAGTGGTGGCCGGCGTATGCATCAGGAGTATGTTCGGACGGGAGAAGGAAGTGGGCAGCTCGCGCTCGTCGCCCACTGCGACGTACCTTGCCGTGCCGGTGGGCATGGGCGGAGTGCTGCGCGGGGGTCGGCGTCGGCGGATGCCCCGCCATACGCCGGAGCCCGAGCTGGAAGCAGTCCTGGTGCTGCAGCGCTCCGGCGGCGAGCTGTGCCGGCTGCCTTTCGCCGAGTCCGAGGTGCGCTATGCCTACCTGGGAGACCGGCTGAAGCCCAACCGCGCCGAGAACTTCGCCCAGGTGCTGGCCGACGTGCTGCGCTATGCGGGGACGGCCTTCTTTCCCCAGGGCTGGAAGGAAGCCGCCGAGGGACACACCGAGAGGATCCGCAAGGTGACCGGCAAACTGGACAGGGATAACTACGTGCGCTGGGCCGTCTGCTGCGCGGCGGCCCGGGGCTATCTGGCCGCCTGACGCACCCCGGCGGCATACCGACAGAAGGCGGACCTACATGAGCGACGAGACGGAGCGCATTGACGAGCTGCTGATCGAAGACGAGATGAAGGAGGCGTACCTGACGTTCGCCATGAGCGTGATCGTCAGCCGCGCGCTGCCCGACGTGCGCGACGGCCTGAAGCCCGTGCAGCGACGCATACTGGTCGGCATGAATGAGCTGAACCTGGGCCCCCGGTCCAAGACGCGCAAGTGCGGCAAGATAGTCGGCGACGTCCACGGCAACTACCATCCTCACGGCGAGACGGCCATCTACGACACGCTGGTGCGCCTGGCCCAGCCGTTCACCACCCGCTACCCGCTGGTGGACAGCCAGGGCAACTTCGGCTCGATGGACGGCGACCCTCCGGCGGCCCAGCGCTACACCGAGGCCCGGCTCAGCTCCGTCGGCATGGAACTGCTGCGGGACATGGAGCAGGGCACGGTGGACTTCATGGACAACTACGACGGCACGCGCCAGGAGCCGATTGTCCTGCCCGCTCGCTTCCCCAATTTGCTGACAAACGGCGCCACCGGCATCGCCGTCGGCATGGCCACCAGCATCCCGCCGCACAACCTGCGGGAGGTCTGCGACGCAGCCATCGCCCTGATGGACAACCCGGGCATCAGCGTCCGCGAGCTGATGGAGATCATACCGGGGCCGGACTTCCCCACCGGCGGCGTGCTCTGCGGCCAGCAGGGCGTCTATGACGGATACACCATGGGGCGGGGCACTACCACGCTGCGCGCACGGACGGAACTGGAGGAGGGACGCGGCGGGCGGCTCAACATCGTCGTCACCGAAGCCCCATACCATTCGAACCGCGACAACCTGGTCGAGAAGATCGCCGACGCCGTCCAGGCCGAGCGCGTCCAGGACGTGCAGGACATTCGCAACGAGAGCGACAAAGCGGGCACCCGCATTGTGATCGAGCTGAAGCGGGACGCCGACGACCGGGTCGTGCTGAACCAGCTCTTCCAGCACACCCCCCTGCAGACCACCGTCAGCATCATCCTGATTGCCATCGTGGACGGTCAGCCCCAGACGCTCAGCATCAAGCGCATGCTCCAGCTCTACCTGGACCACCGCGGCGAGGTCATACGCCGCCGCACCGAGTACCTGCTCGGGCGCGCGGAGCATCGCGCGCACATCGTCGAAGGCCTGCGGGTGGCCCTGCTGAACATAGACGAGATCATCGAGATCATCCGCGGCAGCGAGGAAGTGGCCGAGGCCCGCAATGCGCTGATGGAACGGTTCGAGCTGACCGAACCCCAGGTGGACGCCATCGTGGGCATGAGGCTGCGCAGCCTGGTGGGCCTTGAGCAATTGAAGATCGAGCGCGAGCACGAGGAGCTTCAGGAGAAGATAGCCGACTATCGGGACATCCTGGCCACGCCGCAGCGCGTGCAGTCCATGATCCGCGATGACCTGCAGGAGGTGCGGGAACGCTACGGCGACGAACGGCGCACAGACATCGGCGGCGAGGTGGAGATCCTCGAGCGCGAGGACCTGATCCCCGAGGAGCGCGTCCTGGTCAGCGTCAGCCACCGGGGCTACGTCAAGCGCATCAAGCCGGACGCCTTCCGGGCCCAGGGACGCGGGGGCAAGGGCGTCATAGGGGCCGACCTGCGCGAGGAGGACTTCATCACCGACGTGTTCAGCGCCTCCACCCACGACTACATCATGTTCTTCACCAACTTCGGGCTGGCCTACTGGCTGAAGGTCTACATGATCCCGGAGATGCGGCGGACGGCGCGTGGGCGTGCGCTGGTGAACCTGCTCGACCTGCAGGACGGGGAGGCCATCACCGGCATGGTGCCGGTCAGCGAGTTCGAGCAGGAGGGTTACCTGCTGATGGCCACCCGGCAGGGGACGGTCAAGAAGACGCGGCTCGACGCGTTCGGCAAGCGTGGCAGCGGGGGCATCATCGCGCTGAACCTGGCCGACGGGGACCAGCTTATCGGCGTGCGCAAGACCACCGGCGACGACGAGGCCATCCTGGGCACGCGCAGGGGCCGGGCGATCCGATTCCACGAGGAGGACGTGCGCCCGATGGGCCGCACGGCGGCCGGCGTGCGTGGCATCAAGCTGCGCAAAGGCGACCGCGTGGTGGACCTGGCGCTCGTGCGGGAGGCGGCGACGCTGCTGACCGTGTGCGAGAATGGATACGGCAAGCGCACCGAATTCGACGAATACTCCTGCCAGCGCCGCGGCGGCCTGGGGCTGACGGACATAGACACCGGCCGGCGAAACGGACCGGTGGTCGCCGTGCGGGAGGTGACCGAGGACCAGGAACTGATCCTGGTAACCGAGAACGGCATGACCGTCCGCATACCGGTCGGCTCCATACGCTGCATCGGGCGGCGCACGAAGGGCGTGAAGCTGATCACCACCGACGAAGACGATCGCGTCAGCGGCGTGGTTGCAATCACGCCCGAAGACCAGGATAATCCCGATGACGAAGCTGCCGGCGAAGACGCGCCGGACGAGGACGAGCAAGGGGGCTGAACCGCGACGGAGCGACCCGAGGGGAGGAATCATGCAGTTGCCGGAGCCCGTGGTGCAGACGGACCTGGAGGGACTCGACCTGTTCAACCGCGGGAAGGTCCGGGACATCTATGCGCTGGACTCGCAGCTCCTGATCGTGACCACCGATCGGATAAGCTGCTTCGACGTGGTGCTCCAGACCGCCATACCCCTGAAGGGCAAGGTCCTGACCCATCTGACCGAGTTCTGGCTGACCTACCTGAACGACCTGGTCCGCAGCCACCTGATCACCACGGACGTCGAGCGCATGGGGGAAGCCGTTGAGCCCTATCAGGACCTGTTGCGGGGACGCACCATGCTGGTGAAGCGGGCGGAGGTGCTGCCCGTCGAGTGCGTGGTGCGCGGTTACCTGTCCGGCAGCGGCTGGCGGGCCTACCAGCGGGAGGGCGCCGTCTGCGGCGTCGAGCTGCCGCCGGGGCTGCAGGAGAGCGATAAGCTGCCCGAACCGATCTTCACCCCTACCACGAAGGCCGAGTCCGGCCATGACGAGCCGATCACCTTCGAGCAGATGTGCGCGCAGGTAGGCCGGGAGCTGGCCGAGCGGGTGCGCGACCTGTCGGTGGCCGTCTACCGCAAGGCGGCCGACTACGCTGCGGACAAAGGGATAATCATCAGCGACACGAAGTTCGAGTGGGGTTTCTGCGACGGCGAGCTGACGCTGGTTGACGAGGTGCTGACCCCGGACTCATCGCGGTTCTGGCCGGCGGAGACCTACGAGCCCGGCGGCCCGCAGGACAGCTACGACAAGCAGTACGTGCGCGACTGGCTCGACGAGCAGGGATGGGACCATGAACCGCCCTCCCCCGGACTGCCCGCCGAGGTGGTCCACAGGACGGTGGACAAATACCTCGAGGCGTGCAGAAGCCTGACCGGCGCCGCGCCGGAGTTCTGATCGCCTTCTCAGCAGGTCAGGTGCAGCCCCGCCACCACCCGACGGCCGGCGGCCATGAGTTTATTGACCAGGGAGCAGGCCTCCTCGGTGCGCTCCACATGCACCTTGGAGCAATGCTGTTGCATGAAGGTGCGCACGTCTGTGGGCACGTCCATGGCCCCGCTGCTG
>JAWOCH010000398.1:0-3494 GCA_046483865.1 Candidatus Brocadiia bacterium
AGCTCCAGTTTATGACCGAGTGGGAGCGGGGCTTCTACGAGAAGATGATCCGTGACTGGCGCCAGGAGTTGGGCGTGCGCAACATGATCGCCTGCAGCAACTGGAAGACGGCCGACCCGCGCAATCTCGGCGTGCTGGAACGCTACGCCTACACGGCGGGCGACGTGATCTGCCGCAACGTCTACTACGACGTGGAGTACGAGCCGCGCCCGGAGCGCTTCTACGCGGTTGACGTCGGCGACACCTACACCGATCACAGCGCGCTGAAGCCGCCCCGTTTCCCCTCGCCCTTCACCGTCCCGCACGTCAACGACTATCCGGACATGTACACCGAGAGCAACTGGTGCCGCCCGAACCGGTTCCGGGTGGAATGGCCCTTCCTGGTGGCGGCCTACGGGCCCATGATGGGCATGGACGGCTGGACGTTCTTCAGCCTTGACACGCCGCTGTGGGCCAGCCAGATGAACGTGTGGGAGGTCAACTGCCCCAGCGTGCTGGGCCAGTTCCCCGCCGCTGCGCTGGCCTTCCGCGCGGGTTACGTTCGGGAAGCCCCGGAGGCGGTGACCGAGCGGCTCTCCCTGCAGGACCTCTACGGCTTCGGCCGGGCGGCCCTGTTCGAGCTGACCGGCCGTGACGCCCTATGGGTCTCGCGCATCGGTGATCTGGAGGGAGCGGCCGCGCGCGCCGCCATGCAGGCCGACCGCCTGGCGTTCTTCGTGGGCAAGGTCAACCGGCAGATCTCCCCGGAGGCCGACGGGCTGGAGACCGTCGAGCTGGGGGACTACATTGACCGCGAGCGCCAGACCGTGCGCAGCCTGACGGGCGAGCACCTGTGGGACTTCGGCGACGGCGCGCTTGCCCTTGACACGCCGCGCGCCCAGGGCGTCTGCGGGTTCCTCGAGGCGGCCGGGGCGGTGCGGCTGGAGGACGTGGCCATCGAGTCGGACAACGAATACGGCGCCGTCCTTGTGGTCTCGCTCGACGGCAAACCCATCGCCGAATCGGGAAGAGTCCTGATCCAGGCCGGCACCGAAGACTGGCCCTACGGGTTCCAGACCGAGCCGGTGGACGGCAAGGAACGGATCAGCGACCTGGGCGGCTACCCGCCCAACGTGCGCGAGGTCCGTGCCCGCGTCACGCTGACGGGAGCCGCCGGCGCACGCGCCACCGTGCTGGACGGCAACGGCTACCGCACCGACCGCCGGCCCGCCACACAGCGCAGCGACGCGGGATTGGTCATCGAGCTGCCCGGCGATGCCCTCTACACCCTTATCGAGCGCGGCTCGTGAACGCGCCTTTCGTCTCCGGAGGGAGGACGGAGACATGATCTCGGGAGGCAGTGGGATCGGCCTGGTGCTGCTGGCGGGTATCGGGCTGGTGTTCTCCGATCAGGCGTGGGTGCGCGTTCTGTGCGGCGTGGTGGTCGGGGCGACCATGCTGGGGCTTGTGGCGTCCGTGGCTGTGGGCGATTACCCGCCGCAGGTCCTGGTCGTGGTGCCCGTCATGGTCGCCTACGTCTGGTTCCTGTGCGACCTGAAACGCGGATCCCCGGAGATCTGAGCGGCATGCCCGGCCCGCCCGGATGTCCGACAGCGCAGGTCCGGCAGGGCCGGACTGATGACGTTTCAGGGGCTGGCTGCTCGCCGTACCCGTCGTCGCCACCCGGAAGAAACAGACGCGATACGACATGGGCCACAGATCAACGCAGGTTGGCGCCGATCAGCGGGAAGACGAAAGGCGTGGCGGCTTCGGCGGTAATCTGTGTGTATCTGTGTTGATCTGTGGCTCGTCGCTCGCCGGTCTTTTGCACGGTATGATCCAGACTCCAGAACCACGCTTTCGAGGTCCCGCCCATGCCCTACCGCAACCCCGTGATCCCCGGCTTCCATCCCGACCCGAGCGTCTGCCGCGTGGGGCGGGACTACTACCTGGCCACCAGCTCATTCGAGTACTTCCCCGGCGTGCCGCTGTTCCATAGCCGGGACCTGGTCAACTGGCGGCAGATGGGACATTGCCTGACGCGCCCCGAGCAGTTGCCGCTGGAGGGCGTGTGGAGCAGCGGCGGCGTGTTCGCGCCCACGCTGCGCCACCACGACGGGCGCTTCTACATGGTGACCACCATCGTGGGCGGCCCCGGCCACCTCTACGTGCATACCGACGACCCGGCGGGCGAGTGGTCCGATCCGGTCTGGGTCGAGGGCGACGGGTTCGATCCGGACTTGTTCTGGGACGAGGACGGCACCTGCTACTTCACCCGCCGCGTGGGCGGGGAGGGTATCTGGCAGTGGAAGATGGACATTGAGACCGGCAAGCTGCTGGACGACGGGCGCCAGGTCTGGCCGGGCATGGAGGACATCTACGCCGAGGCGCCGCACGTCTACCTTATCAACGGGGCTTACTACCTGATGGTCGCCGAGGGCGGCACGCACCGCGGCCACATGGTGGTCTTCGCGCGCGCCCAGCGGCCGGAAGGCCCCTATGAAGGCTGCCCCCACAACCCCGTCCTGACCCACCGGGGCCGCGTGCATCTGCCCATCCAGGCCACCGGCCACGCCGATCTGGTGCAGGCCCATGACGGCTCCTGGTGGCTGGTGTTGCTCGGCATCCGGCAGGTCGGCTGGGGGCATCATCACCTGGGGCGTGAGACGTTCCTGGCTCCGGTGAGCTGGGATGCGGATGGATGGCCCGTGGTCAACGGCGCAAAGCCGATTGCCGTCGAGATGGAGGGCGACTGCCTGCCGCCGCACCCCTGGCCGGAGCCGCCTGTGCGCGACGAGTTCGACCGACCCGAGCTGCGCCCGTGCTGGAACTTCCGCCGCGGGCCGCACGCCGGGGACTGGTCGCTCCAGGATCGGCCCGGCCACCTGCGGCTGTGGGGCACTGAGGTCACGCTGAACGAGGAGGACATGCGCTCGCCCACCTTCGTCGGCCGGCGGCAGGAGCACTTCGGCTGCCGCGCGGAGACGCTGCTGGAGTTCGCGCCCGAGCGCGACGGCGAGGAGGCCGGCTTGACGGCGTTTATGGACGAGGCACATCACTACGAGGTGGCCGTCACGCGCCGGGACGGGCGGCGGTGCGTCATCGTGCGGCGGCGCATCGGGGATCTGCAGGCCGTCGTGGCCGAAGAGCCGATAGGGGACGGGCCCGTTCGCCTCCAGATCCGCGCCGAGCCGAAGCTCTACCACTTCGGCTGCGCCGTCGGGGGCGGCCCGGTGCAGGAACTCGCGACGGGCAGTACGCGCTACCTGTCAAGCGAGGTGGCGGGCGGTTTCACGGGGGTCTACTTCGGCCTCTACGCCACGGGCGTCGGCAGCCGCTGCCGGGCGCCGGCGGACTTCGCCTGGTTCGACTACGAGCCTGCGGCGGACTATTGACCTTTGCATTCATTGGCTAATGGCTCACAAGTGCAGTCCGGCACGGCGGAAGAAGCCCTCCAGCAGGGAATTGCATGACCGCGTCTGTTCTAACGACTCGTGGACGTCGGCTCCAAGACT
>JAWOCH010000080.1:0-16048 GCA_046483865.1 Candidatus Brocadiia bacterium
CATCTGGTCATGGCATTTCCCCCGCCGGTTGGTCGTCCACCCGCGCGGTAGTTCGAGCGGTCAGTGCCAGCGTCACGGCCGCCGTAACCGGCAGCATCGCGGCCGGGCTCCACAGCACGTGGGCCACCATCGAGGCGACCAGGTGCATGACGACCAGCCCGAACGCGACGAGCGCGGACTCGCCCGGCGCGCCCTTCTCCCTCAACGATGCCCAAACCGGCGGCGCCAGGCACACGACCACGGCCCCCCACAGGGCTGCCTGCAACGCCACACCGAGCAGGCCCAGCTCGGCCATATAGTGCACAAAGGAGTTGTGAGCGTGCATCATGGCCAGCCGGGGCTTCCACGGCGTCCTGAACCCCAGCTCGTAGAATACCTGACCGTAGCGCCCCAGGCCGACACCGAGCAGGGGCCTGGCGGCGGCCATCTTCAGGCCCGCCCTCCAGTAGGTCTTCCGGTTCAGGGCGGTGACCTCCTCCATCTGCGGTTCCTCTTGTGGGGGCTGACCGGCGGGGGGTTGGGTCGCCGGGGCGGGCTCGGCCGGCTCAGGAGTTTGCCCGCCGTCGGGCCGGGCCGGATGGGCGCTGAACTTGGCCGGGAGCCCCACCATCGAGGCGTAGCGCGAGTAGCCCCCCGGCACCAGCGCCAGGCAGACCAGCAGCGTGAGCACGAAGGCCACTCCCCTGCCTGCCTTCCCGACCACGGCGCGACGCCTGGCCGCTACCACGCCGACCCACGCCACGAACGCGGCGAACAGGAAGGCGCACACGTAAGTGCGCGACTTGGTGAACAGCAGGGCCCATGCGATGAGCGCAAAACAGGGCAGCAGCCACTTCCACTTGCGCGCCGGACGCAGAAGCAGAAGAAGCCACGCCGCCAGCGCCGCCGAGCCGAATGCCGCCCCGGCGGCGCTGTGGGATCGGTGCAGACCGAAGAACCACACGCCGCCGTGCATGTAGCGCACCGGCCAGGCGGTGGGCTGCAGGTCGTTGGGCAGCTCCGGATGTATCCCGAGGGCCAACTGCGCCGCTCCCGCCGCCGCCACCAGGGCGAACACCAGTACGTACACGTTCAGCAGTCGCTTCAGCGACAGCGAGAAGCGCCGTCCCCGCAGAGCAAGGCACAGCAGTGGCACGTAGCACAGAACGCCCCGCCCCTGCCAGCGCACAAACGACCAGGAGAACACGCCGCCAAGGGAGCGCTCGGCCACCAGCAGTGCGTTCAGGCCCCAGTAGGCCATGTTCACTACGGTCACGACGGCTATCGGCTCCCAGCGCAGGTCTCGCGGCCGAGCCACGGCGGCAACTACGGTTACCACCAGCAGCAGGGCACCCGCAAGGCCCAGCAGGGGTGGAGCCGGGGCGGCGAGCAGGCAGAAGGCACAGAGGATCCAGACCAGTTTATTCAAGGTGTGTCATCCCAATTCGGTTAGCGGGAAGCCACATCTCCGATGCACAGAGAGAGTCGCAACGGATTGCTTTCAGTCTGGCTTCTTCTGCAGAACAATGCCTAACCCAACCCGGCGTATGAGGAAGCCCATGCGCGATTCGTCCACCTTCTCTGTGTGCACGACGCGCAGGGAGCCGATGTTGTCGAACATCCGCTGCAATTGATCGGGGGTATAGTAGGAGACAACCGGCCGTCCGATGTTTGCCCACCTCGACAGGATTTCCAGCCGGCCGCTCACCAGGGAGCCGACCAGCCTTTTGACCCAGAATAGGACAGTCATCAGCCAGGCCGGTCCGTGGGTCGGCTCGAAGACCATCAGATAACCGCCCGGTTTCAGGGCGCGGGCGGCGTTCGCCAGACATCGGGTCGCCAGGCGATAGGATTCGCGCCGTGTCTTTCCGACAACGTGATGCAGCACGGCGCCCAGCGTGCAGTAGTCATACCGCCCGTGGACCCGATCCAGTGTTTCCTCGTCCAGAATCGAGCCCTCCAGCGTCTCGCAGGCGACCAGATCCCTGGCCTTGCGCAGGTACTTCCCGCTCAGGTCCAGGCCCGTCAGCCGATGCAACGGGGTCCTTCGGGCTATCTGGTACATCGTCGCTCCATCCCCACAGCCCACGTCCAGCAGGGCCTGGTCAGGGGCTCCGTGTTGCTGCAGGAACCGTATTGCAAACTCGAAACGTTCGGGAGCGTAATGGGGCGTGAAGCTCTCGAAGTAGTCGCGCGTCCGGGTATCGCTCATGGAGTCCGGAATATCCCGTTCTGTTGGGCGAGAGTCCGACTCCTCCGCGGCCTGCCATTCTACCGCCCTCCAGAAGGCACCTGTCAAGGCAAGACACCAGGCCGGGCATCCAAGCCCATAAGGTGGTGGCAGGCTGCTTCACCCATAGGGAGCGGGCTCACGGGTTCCGCCTCGCTTCGGCTACCAGGTGGTATCCCTGAATCCGGTGGCCTAACACCGGCCAACTTGCCAGCGCCGGCACCCACATTCCGGCGTCGCGCACGCGACGGAGGGCCGAGATTGCCCATCCCGGCGGCAGACGTCGCAGCAGTCGTCCCGCAGCGGAGCGGACGGCTGGCTCCTGTCGCCGCAATCCCTTCACGTCCATGTTCAGTGCGCGATAGGCCAGTTTGCGCGCGAAGTAGCCGTAGAAGTGGTTGAGCGACTCGAACCTGGAGGTGGTCTTCAGTTGCTCCACCGTCAGCCCGTGCCGCCGCAGGAACGCGCCGAGCGCATCCGGCGACCAGCGCAGCAGGTGATGAGGCGGATAGTCCATGAACTCCCGCACGGGCCAGCGATCCCGGTTCGGAACGCTCAGCAGCAGCTGCCCGTCGGGCTCCAGAAGAGCGATCAGGTAGTGGAGGAAGGAGGCCGGGTCCGACTGGTGCTCCAGCACTTCGAAGGCGGTGACGGCGGCGAACCGCCGGCCGGCCAACTCGTCCGGCAACTGCTCCGAGGAGCCCACGTAGAGCGCGTCCGTGCTGAAGCGGCGGCGTCCGGCTCTGACGGCGGCCGGCGAGATGTCCAGTCCGTACGCTTCCAGTCCCCGCCGGCGGCAGCAGTGGACGAAGAATCCCGTCTCGCAGCCAACGTCCAGGACGGCGCCCCGCTCGGGCAACTGGCGCAAGGCCCAGCGGAAGTGTGGCCTCATGCGGGCGTCCACCCCCCGTTGGCGGACCACATAGAGGTCGTCGTACTCGTCGGCTGTGACGGCCCGCATGGGTTGGCTGAACACCACGTCGCAGTCGGCACAGAGCCACAGCGAGTATCGTCCCACCGACTCCACGTGCGCGAAGCCGTCCTGTGCCTCGCAGCAAGGGCAGCGTCCAGGGGGGGCGGCCGGTTCACTCGTAGTAGCCAAGAGCTTTCAGCCTCCGCTGCAGTTCTGACTTCTCGGCCTCTGATGCCGGCTCCGGTTCGGCGGCCCCACCTTCTGTCACTTTGGCCCCCTGCATGTGCGACAGCAGGCGGGCGCGCAGCTCCTCCCACGGCGGGCCGTCGTTCTGCCCCCTCTCGGCCAGGTCCACCTGCTCGGAGGGGTCCTCGCTCAGATGATATGCTTCCTCTCTCAGGACGGAGCCGTTCCGGGCGTACAGAATCACCTTGCGCTCGGGAGTGCGGGCAGCGTGGATGTGCTGGCCGGCCGTCTCCCACCAACCGGTCGTTGCGCTGAATGCCACTTCGTGGTCGGCCAGGTCGCCGAACAGGTCGTGCCCGCGCCAGCAGGGGGGTCGCTCGACGCCGGCCAGGCGGCACAGAGTGGGCGCCAGGTCCACCAGTTGCACCTGCTGCGCCGCTACGGCGCCCTCGCGGCCGGGCCGGTTGATCAGCAGTGGCACGTGGATCTGCTCCTCGTAGAGCTGCCGCGGGTGGTTGTAATGGCCGTGCTCACAGAACTGCTCGCCGTGGTCCGCCGTCACCGCCAGGACGGTATCCTCCCGCAGGCCCAGCCTGTCCAGGTTGGCGATCAGTCGGCCCACGCACCGGTCGAAGTACTCGACCTCCTCCCGATAGAGCCGCCGCAGCAGCTCACGGTTGCGTGCGGAGACCGACTCCGGGTGCAGGACGGACCGTTTCCACAGGCGGCTGGCGTGCCAGCGACTCACCTTGACTCCGCCGTGTGGCAGATAGGGTCCGTGCGTGTCCATGAACTGCGCCCACAGGAAGAACGGCCGTCCCGCTTCGCCGATCCAGCGGGAGACCATCCGCACCATCCTGGAGCCGCTGACGTAGGGCCGGCTGGAAAGCCCGATGAGCAGGCGGCGCAGCCACACGCCCAGGCGGCTGGAGACGCGCAGTGAGTCGTAGAACCGGGCGAAACCCCGTCCGAAGCCGTACGGGCGTGAGATCAGCGGATTGCTGTGGAAGGCGCCCGTAGCGTAGCCCGCCTCCGCCAGCACCTCTGCCAGGCAGTGCCTGTCCTCCGGCAGGCGTCCCTCCGGGCCGTCGGTCAGGTTGTAGCCGCTGGTCATCATGGACGGCACAGAGCCGCCCGTATGGCTGCTCTGGGCGATGGCGGTGGTGAACCGCGTGGAATGGGCGCCCAGGCGGTTCAGGTTGGGGGTCTGGGCGCGGAACGGATTGCCCGGGCCCAGGGCGTCCGCCCGAAAAGAGTCGGCCACGATCAGCAGTATGTTCGGTCTGCTCATGTTATCCACTCGTTTCAGGAGCGCCGCCGCGTCGGCGCAGGGCGGCGGCGTACGCAGGCACCAGAATGGCGAGCGCGGCCAGCTCCGCAGCGCCGTAGGCGAGAGGAACCGCCAGCAAGCCCAGACCCGCCGCCGCGACGACGATCACGCAGACCTGCACGGCCACCATCGTGCAGGTGACCGCCAGGTAGGTGTCGGGCTTGCCCAGGGCGGGCAACAGCTCGCGCAGGAAGAGCGTCAGCGTGGCCACAGGCAGCACGGCCCCCAGGGCCGCGCCCACGCCCCAGAAGCTGCCGTAGTCGGGGAAGAACCGGTGCAGCGCCCAGGGACCCACGCTGGCCATGGCGCACGCTGCGGCTACTGAAAGAAGCAGAAGCCGCCGCCCGCAGCGCAACAGGACGGCACGACTCTCGGAGCCACCCCGCTGCATCGCTCGTGCGAAGCGCGCCACCACACTGTCGGCCATCCACTTGCCGCAGGCCAGCACCAGGATGAACGGCATGTGCAGAAGCTTGAACCGACCGGCCGCCTGCATACCCAGCACCCAGGCCACCAGCAGAAGGGCGCTGTGGCTGTAGGCGCGGTTCACAATCATAGACACGCCGTAGCGGCTCACGCGGCCCAGCCCGCCCTGCACGGCGTGGATGGACAGCTGCAAGCCGCGCCAGATGCCCCATCGGCTCGCCGCTGCAGCTTGCAGGGAGACCAGAACGACGCCGGCCGTCACGAACGCCAGCGGCACGAGGTGGCGCGAAGCCTCCGACGCGCCCAGCAGCAAACCCAAACCTACCAGCACGCCCCCGGCGGCCAGTTTGGCAATGCCCACAGGCCGCAGCTCACCCCGCCCGCGGAACAGCCATTCCAGGGTCAGCTCGTTCAGCACCACGCAGGGAGTGAACAGCAGCAGAAGAAGGCGCACGCGCCCCGCGCCCTGCATCCCCGCCCAGCCCAACCATCCCAGCACCACCAACGCCCCCAGGACGAGCTTCCAGGCGAAGTAGCCCCCGCAGACACGGCGCTGTTGGTCCACTGCGCGGGCCAGGGCAATGCGCGGAGGGGCCGCCAGTGAGACACCGAAGTCCGCCACCGCGCTGGCCAGAACCACGGCGGCGTAGGCGTATGTCAGCTCCCCGAAAGCGCCCGCTCCCATGTAGCGCGCCAGGAGGTAGAACAGAACGAACTTCGCAAAGCGATTGCCCAGCGTGCCCCCGGTCATCCAGGCGAAATTTGCCGTCACGGAGCGGGCCTGGCGGGGCGACTCGGCGCTTGCATCTGTCACGGTTTCGGCCTGCATCAGCCCCGCCCGGAGGACAGCAGTTCGCGGCAACGGCACACCGGCTTCCCGCGCCAGACGGCTGAGACGCTCTGCTCGATAGGAGGTCGGAGCGCAACCGCTGTACAGGGCTCCGACGCCTGGGCCGGGACCGCCTGCGCTTCCACCCTGGAGTATATAGCACCACCGCCCGGTGTGTGCAAGCACGGCGGGCTGCTCAACTGGACTGTTGCGCCCACATTGGCCGCCTTGACGGCGCGGCCGTCCCGCTGTAGCATTGTGCCTGCCCGGTTTCCGAGGAATGACCCACAGGTGCCTTTTCAGAGGGGGATGCCTTCCGCCGCACGGCGGACGTCGCCGTCCCGAAGTCTTTCCTATGCGCGAGTGTCGTCCCAGTCTCCCCAACCCTGGTCGCGCGCGCAGCGTGCTCCGTCTGGAGCCGCTGGAGACGCGCCTGCTGCTGAGCGGCGCCGTCGAACGTGTGTCTTTGGCCTGGGACGGGGCGGAAGGCGACGCAGAGAGCTTCGAGCCGGCCCTCAGTCCCGACGGCAGCGTGGCGGGGTTCACCTCGGACGCGACGAACCTTGTACCCGGCGATACCAACGGGCTGGCGGACGTATTCGTCTTCGAGCGATCGAGCGGGACCATCGAATGCGTGAGCCTGGCCCATGACGGCGGCCCGGCAGACGGCCTGAGCTTCGAACCCGCCCTCAGCACGGACGGCCAATGGGTCGCATTCGCGTCCCAGGCCAGCGATCTTGTGCTGAGCGATACGAACGGTTACGGCGACGTGTTCCTGCGGGACCGGGACACCGGCTCCCTCGCCCGGTTGAGTACCGCCCACGATGTTGGCGAGACAGACGGGCACAGCGGCCGGCCGGCTATCACGCCCGACGGCCGCTACATCGTCTTCGACTCCAGTGCCACTAACCTGGTGGACGGCGACACCAACGGGCGCCGGGACGTGTTCGTATACGACCGGCAGGCCGACGCACTGGAACGTGTGAGCCTGGCCCACGACGGCGCCCAGGGCGACGGCCACAGCGTGAACGCAGCCATCAGCGACGACGGCCGCTACGTCGCCTTCGCCTCGGACGCGACCAACCTGGTCCCGGGCGACACGAACGGCGTGCGCGACGTGTTCGTCTACGATCGCCAGAGCGATGCCATAGAACGCGTCAGCATCGCCTCCGACGGCGCGGAGGGCAGCGAGGAGTCCGACCATCCGGCCATCAGCGCCGGCGGCCGTTGGGTCGCCTTCGAGTCCCGTGCGGACAACCTGGTGGCCGCCGACACCAACGGCGCGCTGGACGTGTTCGTGCGCGACCGACAGGACGCGGTTACCGAGCGGGTCAGCATCACGGCCGACGGGTCGGAGGCGACAGGCAACAGCGGGCGCCCCGACATCAGCGGGCAAGGACGCTACGTGGCCTTTGAATCCCAGGCGGCGCTGGTGCCTGACGGAGGCAGTGCGCCGTCTCATGCCTACGTCCGGGACCGAACGCTCGGGCGCACCGAGAGGGTCAGCGCAGCCTACGACGGCGCCCCCGGGGACGACGCCAGCTACACACCGGCTCTCAGCGCCGACGGCAGCCTGGTGGCCTTCCAGTCGAACGCGTCCAACCTGGTGCCGGCCGACGGCAACGGCTGCCGCGACGTCTTCGTCCACGATCGCAGCGCCGCCCCCCTGGCGTGGGGGCTGAACGGGGCCGGGGGCATCTTCGTGCGCGAGGCGGTCGGCGCCGACGATCCGGACGGCGTCTGCTGGAGCCGTGTTCCGGGGAAGCTGGCCCACCTTTCCGTCGGCGAGGGCGCAGTCTGGGGTGTGAACGAGGCCGGCGGCATCTTCCTGCGTGACGGTGTCTGCAGCGCCGACCGGACGGGCACGGGATGGAGCCGCGTGGCCGGCAAGCTCGCCCGCCTCAGCGTGGGCGCGCAGGGCCTGACGTGGGGGCTCAACACGGCGGGTGGCATCTTCGTGCGCCTGGGCGTCACCGAGGCCGAGCCGGGCGGCACCGGCTGGGGGCGCGTGGCCGGCAACCTGGCCTGTGTCGCCGTCGGGGACGGCACCGCCTGGGGGTTGAACGACCAGGGCGGCATATTCATGCGCCAGGAGGTCAGCCCCGGTACGCCGGCCGGCACAGCGTGGGTGCGCGTGCACGGTCAACTGGCCCACATCGCAACGGGAAGGGCGGGTCTGGTCTGGGGCGTGAACGCCAACGGAGGCATCTTCGTCCGCTCCGGGATTACGGCCCAGCAGCCGGCCGGCACCGGCTGGACCCGCGTGACGGGCAAGCTCTCGCAGGTCTCCTGCGGGTTCGACGACGTCTGGGGCCTCAATGCGTCGGGCGGCATCTTCTGCCGCACCGGGGTGGATGCGGACGTTGACCCCGGCGGCATCGCGTGGGATCGCTGCCCGGGCGCGTTGGCGCAGGTCTCCGTCGGCCTGACCGGCCTGCGCGGTCAGTTCGACGCCGTGCAGACCAGCGCATGCGAAGCCTGGCCGGGATGGTTCACAACTGCCGATGATCGGGACGCTGACGGCGATCTGGTGGACGCCGAGGAGACCGAAGGCACCTGGCAGCGCAGCGCGTAGCGCCGTCTCACACCCACAGCCGGAACCAGGCGCGCGCCAGGTGCAGGAACGGCGTGGTGTAGGCGTGGCCCTGGCCGGACAGATCCGTGTAGCTGCGCGTGCCCGGCAGTTCCCTGAACAGGGCCTCAATGGTGACAGGCGGGCAGGTGTCGTCCTCGCCGCCGGCCGTCAGCAGCACGGGCATGGTCAGGCGGTGGACGTGCGACGTCGTATCGGCCACCCCCAGGGCGTGCCACGCGGCGGGTAAGTCACCGGGGCGCTCCCGCTCCATCTGATCGAGCGCGCCGAAAGCCAGCTCGTAGGCGCCCCGCTCGTCCATGCCTTGCGCCCGTGCATAGCCGGTGAGGAAGGGCACGTCGGCGGCCACACAGCGGACGCGCCGGTCGCGGAAGATGCTGCCCAGCAGCAGCGCCCCGCCGCCGCCCTGGCTGCTGCCGAAGAAGGCGAAGCGGTCGGGTTCGACCTCCTCCCGCCCGAGGGCCCACAGAGTGGCGGCCGCGGCCTGTGTCAGCCAGTCCACGTAGCCCCGCTCTCCCAGGCTGCGCACAGTCTCGGGCAGCACCTGCCACTCCCCGCCGGGACGTTTGGACTCGTCCGGGCCGTCCGGCGTGGCGTGCCCCAGGGGGTTGACGTGCAGGACGTTATAGCCGTCCGCCACCAGCTCCGGGTGGGCGCTCATCTCGGAGCCGTAGCCCGGCACGTGCACCAGCAGCGGGCCCCGCCCGGACGGACACGGCTGCCAGAAGGCGAAGAACGGATCGTCATCTGGCATCCGGAACTCCACGTAGCATCCGCCGGTGTGCCGCACGCCGAGCCGCCAGGGGTAGGTCTCGGCCTCCGGGAAGCTGGCCTGCAGATCGGCCGCCTCCGTGCGGCGCAGGATGTCCGCGCACCACTGGTCCACTTCATCCGGTCTCGGGTAGTGCTCTTCCGGATCGGTCACTTCGCATCTCCTTCGCGCTGGTCGGGCGGCGACGCATCAGCATGAAAGCACCATGAGCCATACGAGCAGGAACACCAGCCCCATCAGGATCAGCAGCCGCCAGGGCAGTCCCCCCGGGCGCGCCTTTTGCCCGCCGAACTCCCGCTCGACGAACTCGTCGTAGTCGAACTCGTCGTCCTCGCTGTATCCGGTGGGGATTCCTGCGGCCCACTTGTGGGCGTCTTCCGCCCATCCGGTGGTCTCGTCGGCGCCGCATTCGGGGCAGGATTTGGCGTTCGCGGGCACCTCCGCCCCGCAGTGAGGGCAGGTGAACCAGTCTTCGCTGTTGGCGGGCGGCGACATGGGGGCGGATTATACCGCCGGCCCGGGGGTCACGAAACGTCGGAGTTGATCACCCGGCTGATGGCCAGAAGGTTCTGCTGCCAGCGGTCGGGGGGGATGTCCTCGGTGATGCCGATGATGACGCGGTTGGTCTGCCGGCCCAGCTCGACGAACCGGCGGGTCACCTGCTCGATCCGCTCGACGGGCGCCAGGTGCAGCGAGGAGGGGAAGTTGATCCACAGCACCTTGTCCGGCCAGGCATCCAGCGCCTGCTCCAGGGTCATGTCGGTGTCCGGGGCGGGGGTGAACGCCTCGACGTAGTGCAGCCCCGACTGCGCGACCAGGTGTGCCCAGGCGCTGTTGTTGCCGTCCAGGTGGCTGCCCACAAGTTTGCCGCCGGCGTGGAGCACCTCGGCGCTCTCCTGCAGCAGGGGAAGCACAAACTGCTCGTAACGCTCCAGCCCCATGACTTCGGGCACCTCGTTGCCGCCGTAGTTGGCGTGGGTCAGGGGCGAGTCGGCCACGATCTGATAGAGCTTCCGCTTGCCCCGTCGCATGACGCTCTCCAGGCGGAGCACTTCGTCGCGGCGCTCGTGCCACTCCACGGCGAACCGCTCCAGTCCCATCCATTGCATGATCCGGTGCAGGGGGTTGGCGCCGAGAGTGCCCCGCAGGAGGATGTCGTCGCCCATCCAGCGCCGCGCCCGCTCGGCGTCCTCGTAGGCGGGGCTGTAGCTCTCGTCTTCGGCCAGGAACCGCAGAGGCGCATAGTCCTCCGGCCCCTTGAAGTAGTGCTCGATGGTCCATTCGGTGTAGAACGGCTCGCGGTTCCCGGCGGGCTCGACCACGGTCGAGACGTCGCCGACGGGCGTGCTGATGGTGGTGCGCGTGCGGTTGCGGCCGCCTTCGGTGTAGCGGAGGGTCTGCCGGGTGCAGTTGGGCGTCTCGACGCGATAGGCCCGGTGATGACGGTTGACGATGCAGAGACCGTCGTTGCGCAGGCGCCGCTCCACCGCACACTGGGGGATCATACACTCGTAGACCGTCAGCGGCACCCGGTCTGGTCGTTCACCACGCAGGACTGCCAGCACGCGCTCCCTCGGTTTCATCGGCCTGCTCCCGTCAGATGACAGGCCGATGGTAGAGCGGACGCGGCCCGCGGGCAAGCGGCGCCTTC
The DNA here is from genome assembly GCA_046483865.1 of Candidatus Brocadiia bacterium. Taxonomy (GTDB): domain Bacteria; phylum Planctomycetota; class Brocadiia; order SM23-32; family SM23-32; genus JAWOCH01. The sequence goes on from JAWOCH010000080.1 coordinate 10,910, forward strand.
CGCGCGCGCCCCGTTCCTTTGCCATGCACGTGGCCGGGCGCGTATGCTCGGCACTGCAATGACAGCTTCAGGGCAACCGGACGCGACGGATCCGCTCAAGGCTGGGCCCGGCCGGCCGCCGGGGCCGCGCCCGATGCTGTTCGTCTTCTTGGTGCTGTTCGGCGTGCCGTTCGTTTTGATTGGCCTGGGCTTGCTGGTGTGGGTGGGACGGAGCTGGAGACGCTACTTGTCCGCCCGCGCCTGGCAGCCGGTCCCCGCAGCCGTCCGCGATGTCGAGTTCCAGAGGCACCCGGGCGACGACACCGACACCTACAGCGTCGCGGCGACCTACGAGTACTCCTTCGAAGGCCGCCAGTTTACCGGCCAGCGGGTGGACATCATGGGCGGCAGCAGCAGCAACTACCGCCTGCACCGGGCCCGCTACGAGCGCCTGCTGGAGCACAAAGAGAACGGTCAGCCCGTGGAGGTGTGGGTCAATCCCGACCGGCCCTCGGAAGCCGTCATCTATCGCGAGGCCACCGCGTGGATGTATGCAATGGTGCCGTTCGGGCTGGTGTTCTTTGCCGCGGGCGTCGGCGTATCCGCCCTGGGACTGCATTTGTGGCGCAAGCAGCGGCAGCTCACGCACATCGCCGTCCACGACGCAAACCGCGTCTGGCACTGCCGCGAGGATTGGGCAGCCGGCTGCGTGCGGGCCGGGACGACGAGCGAGATGCTGGTGGCATGGGGCCTGGGCATCGGGCTCGCGGCGTTCGTGTCCATCTTCGTGATCATGATGGGTTCGGAGGGTGCGCCGGTCTTCGCGTGGGCGTGCATCGGCGTGTTTCTTCTCATAGCGTTGGTCATGCTGCTGCGAGCGTTGCTGCTGACGGCACGCCACCTGTTGCACGGCCCGCCGATCCTGCACCTGCAGGAGGTGCCGATCGTGCCGGGGCGGACGGTCAACGCCGCCATGCGCACCCACAAGCCGCTGCGCTCCGACCGGTGGACGGTGCGTCTGAAGTGCTTCCTTCCACAGACCGACAGCGACTCCTCCCGGCGGACCATCGAGGGAGTGCGCGACCTACAGCAGCGGCTGGAGCAGGCGACGGGCCAGACGAACAGAGGTGTCAGCGTGAGCAGCCTGCGCGGCTTCTGCGCCTTCAGCCGGGAGCTGTCCCCCGCCGGCGAACCGGCCAGCGATCGCACCGGACGCACCATGCTGCCCCTTGCCATCACCGTGCCCGACGGTGTGCCCGGCTCGTCGCTGGACGCCTCCTTGTCCGTCACGTGGGCGCTGGAGGTGCACGCCCGCTCCTTCCCGCTTTCCTTCCGGGCGACCTTCGACCTGCCGGTCTTCTACGCCGAAGAGCACGAGATCGAGCGGCCGGCCGGTGAGGCCTGAGTCGCGGCGGGTCTGAGAAAAACGCCTTGACAGGCGTGGTTTGTGCGGTATAATGAACGTCATTCACTCATCCTGGCTCGCGCGGAGGCACGGCAGTGAGCGTCGGCGAGAAGACCACCGGTACCAAGCAGCAGCGGCGCGGCCAGATCATGGACGCCGCGCGGCGGCTGTTCTGGGAGCGCGGCTACCGGGGCACGACAATGCCGGAGATCGCCCGCGAGGCCGGCCTGGCCGCCGGGACGCTGTACCTCTACTTCCCCGGCAAGGGCGCGCTGTACGCGGAGTTGCTGTTCGCCGGGTACGATCTGCTCATCGAGCGGCTGGGGGCGGAACTCAATCGCGGAGGCGAGACCCGTGACCGCGGTGAAGCCCTCATAGACGCTTTCCTGGGCTTCGCGCGCGATTTCCCGGAGTACTTCGACATCATCTTTTTCGTCCTCCAGAGGGAAAGCCGGGAGGGCGCGAAAGGAAGCCTCGATGCGGAGCAACTCGACCGGCTTCGCGCGCGGGAGGCCGCCTGCAAGGCGATGGCCGCGCAGATGCTGCGCCAGGCCGGATACACGGGCGACCAGCCGGTGACGGTGGACGCGATCTGGAGCATGCTGGTGGGCGTGGTGTTCTACTTCCGCAAGACGGGTCCGGACAGGTTCGCCGCTGTGACCGCAGAGGCGAAGCGACTCATCCTGGACGGCGTGCTGGGAGAGACGTAAGGCGGACCCTGTCCAGAGCGATGAAGACCATTCATACCCGAGTGCCTCGGAGGAGAAGCCCGATGGGCAGGCGAACGACGACGATCGCCCTGTTGGCGGCTGCAGCAGCACTACTGGTCGCCGCTCTTCTGTGGGGCGTGTCGGATGACCCCGTGGGGATAGGCCTGTGCTACGGAGCGACGGGCGCATTCCTGCTGGCGTTGGCGCACCGGTGGCGCACGCCGAAGCCGTGGTTGGTTCTGGCCGCCGGTTCGGCGCTGGCGTTCGTGCCGTTCGTCGTCCTGCACAACGTTCTGTACGGTCTGGCCGAGCTGGCATCGGACGTGGTCCTGCTGCGTCAACTGCTGGATGTGTTGCACGCGGCGTTCTTCCTCGCCGCGGTTCTCGGATGCCCTACGGGGCTGGTGGTCGGCCTGGGAGGCGCCATCGTGCGCGCGGCGACGGCCCGCTCGAGGGCTCGACCGGAAGCCTGATCCACTGCCGACTGACAGCGTTGAATCGGCGGAGGGCTGTGCTATAATGAGAAGTTCCCACAGGGGGCCTGTCTGACGCACCAATCAGCGGCCGCGTTGCGGCCGTTTTGCCGCAGGCAGGGCCCGCCTGCAGCGATAGGAGAGAGACGGAGATGTACTTCCTGATGGACCCGACGTTCTTGCTGTTGATTCCGCCGATGCTGTTGGCTTTCTACGCCACGGCCAAGGTGAAGAGCACCTTCAGCGAATACTCGCAGGTGCGGTCCGCCTCGGGCGTAACCGGGGCGGAGGCCGCCCGGCGGATATTGCAGGAGGGCGGCGTCAGCGGCGTGGACATCGAGCGCACCAGCGGCACGCTCAGCGATCACTACGATCCCCGCTCAGACACACTGCACCTGAGCGAGGGAGTCTACGGCTCGTCCAGCCTTGCGGCCCTCGGCGTGGCCGCCCACGAGGCCGGGCACGCGCTCCAGGACGCGCGGGGTTACGTTCCATTGAAACTGCGCCAGGGCATCTGGCCGGTGGCCGCCTTCGGCAGCAACCTGGGGCCGATCCTGGCCGTCATCGGCATCCTCATCCTGGCCTTCGCCGGCGGGAACTCCCCTGTGGGCATGATGATAGCCAAGGGCGGCATCATCCTGTTCGCCGGCGCCACGGCGTTCACGGTCATGACACTGCCGGTGGAGCTGAACGCCAGCAAGCGCGCCCTGGCGGCCCTGGTGGAGTCGGGCCAGATCCGCCCGGAGGAGCGCAGGGACGTCAAGAAAGTGCTCGACGCAGCCGCCCTGACCTACATGGCCGCCGCGTTCATGGCCATCATGATGCTGTTGCGGTTCATACTGCTGCTTGCCATGTTCACCCGCCAGGATTAGCCAGCGGAGGATGCCGATGGGCATGACGATCACCGAGAAGATACTGGCGGCCCACTGCGAGGATGAAGTGCGTCCAGGCCAGTTCATCACGGCGAGCGTGGATCTGTGCCTGGGCAACGACATCACAGCGCCGATTGCCATCGAGGAGTTCGAGAAGGCCGGGTTCGGCGCCGTGTTCGACCCGGGGCGGATCGCCCTGGTGCCCGACCACTTCACGCCCAACAAGGACATCAAGACGGCGACCCTGTGCAAGGAGATGCGCCGATTCGCCCGGGAGCACGACCTCGAGCACTACTGGGAAGTCGGCCGGGTTGGCATCGAGCACGCCCTGCTGCCCGAACAGGGCCTGGTGGGACCGGGCGACCTGGTGGTGGGCGCCGACAGCCACACGTGCACATACGGCGCGTTGGGCGCCGTTTCCACGGGCGTGGGCAGCACGGACCTGGCTGCCTGCTTCGCCACGGGCGAGGTCTGGCTGCGGGTGCCTGAGTCCATCAAGTTCGTCTACGACGGGCGGCTTCCGGAGTGGGTCGGCGGCAAGGACCTGATCCTGTTCACCATCGGCCAGATAGGCGTGGACGGTGCGCTCTACAAGGCCATGGAGCTGACCGGGCCGGTGATGGAATCCCTGCCGATGGATGACCGCCTGACCATGTGCAACATGGCTATCGAGGCCGGCGGAATGAGCGGCATCGTTCCGCCGGACGGCGTCACGCGGGACTACTGCGAGCGACGGCTGCGGCGAGAGGCGCACTACTACGCCAGCGACCCGGACGCGGAGTACTGCGCCACCTGCGAGTGGGACGTAAGCGAGCTGAGCCCGCAGGTCTCGGCGCCCTTCCTGCCTTCCAACGCGGGGCCGGTCGAGGAGTTCGGCGACGTGGCCATAGACCAGGTGGTGATCGGCTCGTGCACGAACGGGCGGATCAGCGACCTGCGGATGGCGGCGCACGTACTGCGGGGGCGCAAAGTGGCGCCGACCGTGCGGCTGATAGTGCTGCCGGCCACGCAGCAGATATACCGCCAGGCGATGGAGGAGGGGCTGTTCGACGTGTTCCTCGAGGCCGAGGCAGCCGTCAGTACGCCGACCTGCGGCCCCTGCCTGGGCGGGCACATGGGAGTGCTGGCCGCCGGGGAACGGGCACTGGCCACCACGAACCGGAACTTCCGAACGCGCATGGGACATGCAGACAGCGAGGTGTATCTGTGCGGCCCGGCCGTGGCCGCGGCCAGCGCCGTGACAGGGCGGATCACCCACCCGGCTGAGGTGGCCATGCCGGGACGTGGCAGGCGGCGGTGCGCGGCTTCGGCGGCTTGCGCACCGACGAGGAGCGGCTGGGTCTCGATCCGCGGCTTCCTGCGGGCTGGGACCGGCTGGCGTTCTCCGTCGTCCGGCACGGTGGCCGGCTGTACGTCGAGGTTCGTCCGGACGCCGTCGCCGTGCACGCCGACGCGGCGAACGAGGCGGGCGTTCCGGTCCGCGTGCGGGAGGCGCGCTTCGAGCTGGCGCCCGGCGAGCGGCGCGTCGTGTGAGCAGCTGCGTCGGTCGATGCGTGGACGGATGCGTGGGCTGGGCCGGCCTAGCCTCGCGCGTCGTCCACCTCGGCGAGCAGCGCAAGCGCCTCCTGGCCCCGGTCCCACGGAACGAACAGGTGCTCGTGGTGCAGGCCGGCGATGACGTTGCACGCGATGCCGGCGCG
>JAWOCH010000161.1:0-11259 GCA_046483865.1 Candidatus Brocadiia bacterium
GACCTACACCCGCGAGGCGGACGGCGACCTGAAGGTCGAGGAGACGCAGAAATACTCCGGCCTGACCGACAGGAAGGTCACCTACACCTACGACCTGTCCGGGCGGCTGAAGACCATGGACTACCCCGGCAGCCTGACGCTCTCCTACACGTATGACGCCCTGGGGCGCCGCACGAAGATCAACGACGGCACCAACGACCTGGTCGAGGACACCTGGAAGGGGCAGCTCCTGCAAAAACGCGAGTACCACAACGGCGCCTACCTGACGCATCTGAACGACTCCGGCTCCAGCCTGTCCGGCTACGGATACGACACCTTCGGCCGCATCAAGAACCACCGCTGGAAGGATTCCTCCGGGACGTTTCAGTCTTGCCGGGGCCTCCCTTGGGGGCTATACTGCGGGCGTTCGTTGCGCCGATACTGGCGAGGAGATGGCCTGTGAGCGCCGGACGTGTCTGGCCGGCCGAAGGGACCACTTACGCCGATCCCATCAGCGGCGCCCGCGTGCGGCGGCTGACCGACTACAGGGCGCACCCCCTGAGCCGCATCTGCCGGGCGGCCACCGATGGGAGCGGCGCCGAGATGGTGTGGGAGGAGAAGACCTGGATCGGCCACGTGCGCTACGACAACACGGAGCGCGTGGAGGTGGATTTCCCGTTCGAGACCGGCCATATTCACTCGAACGACCACCGGCTGATCGTGGGCGACGCGGGTTCGGTGGTGCGGCTGTGGCGCTGGAACGGGGAGGGCTACGACGGCCCGCGCGTGCTCTGCGAGCATCGGTGCAGCAAGCACATCCAGAACCTGCACGTCCACCCGCGGTTCTCGCCCGACGGGACGGAGGCGCTGTTCACCAGCGACAAGAGCGGCTACGGGAACGTATACCTGGCCGAGGCGCCGGGCTTCAGGTCGCTGCCGCTCTTGCAGGAGGTCGCCGGCAGAAGCTCGTAGGCATGGAGGGATGCTCCGATGGAAACGGTCAAGTTCTCGCCATTCACGCTGACCTTCCTGGCGTGGGTTGTGTTCCTGGCGATCCGATGGGGCGTGGCGTCGGGGTGGACGGCCGGTCTGCCACCGGCGGCCGGCCAGGCCGTGCACTGGGCCGGCTGGGGCGTGCCGGGCCTGCTGGCGTTCGCGGCCGGGTTTGCCATGTTCTACGCCGTGCGCGACGCCGCGCAGTCGGTCATCTGGGGCGGCGTCTATGCGGCCCTGAACCTGGTGGTGGTCAACCTGTTCTGGACGCACGTCCTGTCGCTGCACTTCGCCGGATGAGCGATGGAGTTGCGGGGCGAAGCCCGGTCGCCTTAGACTGTTCCCCATGAGAGACACACGGCTCAGGGCAGCGGCGCGGCGGGGGGCGCAGGTCGTCGCACTGTTTGCGGCGTGCGTCCTGTTCGCGGGGGCGGCGCAGTGGGGCTGGCAGCACGTGCGCGCCGGCCAGTGGGAGCAGGGCCGGGACTACTTCACCCGCGCCATCGTGCAGGAGAGCGCCCCCGCTTCGGGAGGGCGCATCGAGCGTCTCACCGACCTCTACGTGGGCTGGCTGGCGTGCGAGTACTTCCCGCGGGCGGAGAACTCCCTGGCGCCCGCCCAGGCCCGGGCCGTGCACACGTGGCTGCTGAGCCGGGCGGAATTCACGCGCACCTTCCTGCTGGCGCTGCGGCCGGAGGACGATGTCGGGCGCGCCTTCGAGATACTTCACACGCTGCTGAGCCACTCGGCGCAGGCGGTGGACCGGTTCCCCCAGATGGCCATAGCGTTCTGCGTGACCTGGGACGGCTACATGCGCGACCGGGAGCTGCTGGCCAAGTCGTTCAGCTACTACGTGGACAACGCCGGGGAAATGACTTACAACCCCGCGTCGCTGCCCTACGAGCTGCTCGTGTACGTGGTGGACACGCGGCGGGACCTACGTGAGAGACGGTGGGCACTGGAACGGTTCGCCGGCAGCGAGGACATCGGGCGGCACTACGAGCGCATCTGGCGTTACAAGTATGACCGGCAGGCACTTCTCTACGGGCGGGAGTCTGCTCTCGCGGGCCGCGAGAAGACGCTGCAGAACATACGCAAGTACGGGGGCCTGTCGGACATAGCCGCCCTCTACGCCAGTGAGATCGGCAAGGCCACCGGTGTGCCCAGCGTTCGCATCCGCGACGTAGTGCCGGGGTTCGGAGGGGCGGCGGGGATGGGGTTCCTGCGCGTGGAGCGCTCCGAGGCGCACTGGAGCCTGAGTATCTTTCTGCGCACAAACGTGGCGGGGCTGCGGTTCTTCGGAAAGGTCCGGGACCCGCACACTGGTCGCGACATGCCCTCGGAAGAACTGGCCTTCGGGTCGCCGTCGGGCCGCTCCAGGGCCGAACGTCGGGTGGCGGAAGTCTGGCGGAGGGTGGCCGAGCTGCTGGCCGAGAACCGCGAGACTGTGGCCGCCCGCCGAGCCATCCTCAACTCCTTCAACACCGGTATCTACGATAGGCGCCAGTGGCACACATTGGCTGCGCTGGCGGAGCGGGGCATCATCCCCCAGCAAAAGGTCATCACGGCTCTGGACATGGTGACGGGGCGGCTGCAACGCTATCCCGACCTTGCCGCGGACGCTTTCGCAGCCCTTGCCTCCGCTTTGCCGCAAGAGCAATGGGAACTGCGCCTGAGCCTGTACGATCGGATGGCCGAGCGGATGGAGGACGCGAGCCCAGGGACAGAAGCGCAGCTGTTGCTGCTCAAGGCTCAGTACCTGGAGCAGCTTGGCCGCACAGCAGAGGCGCTTGACATCTGCGTGGAGACCTTGCAGGACGGATCTGGCTGGCAGGAGTGGCTGTTCCTGCCGGCGCTGGAACTGCTTGACAATGCAACCCGCATAATGCTTGACCAGGGGCGCAACGAGGAGGCTATCGAGCTGCACGAGGAAGTTATGCACCGCCTTGGGCGTCCACGCCGCACGGCGGCGATGCTGAGTACGGCCTGGGGACAAGTGGCGTTGCGTGCCGCCAAGCTCCATGCCCTGAGCGGCGACCAGGAAGAGCACGACGACAGGATCGAGGTTCTGGTTGAGAGGCTGCCCCTCTCCGACGAAGACGAGGAGAGGCTGAACCGGCGGCTCAGCCGCCTGGACTATCACCAGTTGGTCCGGGGCCGTTGAACGGCGGCCTGCGGCCAGACGCGAATCACAGCAGGGGGAGGAGTTCATGAAGTATCGCAGGCTTGGCAGGACGGGGCTGAAGGTTTCGGTCGTCGGCATCGGCACCTGGCAGTTCGGCGGCGACTGGGGCAAGCAGTTCGACCAGGACGAAGTGAACGCCATGCTCGTGCGCGCCGGCGAGCTGGGGGTGAACCTGCTGGATACGTCCGCTTGCTACGGGCCGGACCACCTCTCGGAGCGTCTGATCGGCGGCTTCCTTGAGACGCAGCGCCGGGAGGACTGGATCGTCGCCTCCAAGTTCGGCCACATGCCCGGCTGGCGCCCGGAGGAGGTCCGCCAGACGCTGGAGGACTCCCTGCGCGCGCTCGGAACCGACTACATTGACCTCTACCAGTTCCACTCCGGCGGGAATGAGGAGTTCGACACGCCCGGCCTGTGGGAGATGCTGGCCAAACAGGTGGACGCCGGCAAGGTGCGCCACCTGGGCAACTCAGTGGGGTGGAACGGGGACACCTACCAGACCGGCAAAGCCACCGAGGTCGGCGTGGAGGCCCAGCAGGTCGTCTACAACCGGCTCGATCGCACGCCGGAGGAGGAGCTGTTCCCCCTGTGCCGGGAGCAAGACCTGGGCGTGCTGGCGAGGGTCCCGCTGGCCAGCGGTTTCCTCAGCGGCAAGTACGGCCCCGACGCGGAGTTCCCCGAGGACGACGTGCGCTCCCGGTGGGACCGTGAAGGTGTGCGCCAGTCCATCGAAGAGGCGCAGCGCATACAGCGGGAGGAAGTGCCCGAGGGCACGGACATGGCCCAGTGGGCGCTGGCCTGGTGCCTGCAGCACCCGGCGGTCACCTGCGTCATCCCGGGCTGCAAGAGCGTCGAGCAGGTCGAATCCAACGCGGGAGCCGCCGAGCTGGAAATGGTCCCCGACGACCACCCCCAGGCCGTCTGAGACGAGCGGGCGTCAGCTCTCCAGGCGCTGCCGCCAGCGGCGTTCCCTGTCCGTCACTATGCCCTCCATGCGCCGGATGCGGCGGTCGAGCCGGTCGAAGGTGCGCTTGAGCCGGTGCAGGGCCATGCGGCGGGAGCTGGTGAAGGAGTTGTAGAACTCCTCGTCCGCCTCGCTCTGGAACGGGACCACCGGCTCGGGCTTCATCAGCAGGGCGGCCAGCAGGTAGAGCCCCACGATGGGCCAGACGCCGGTCAGGATCAGGACTGCCAGGGCGACCATCCGCGTCCAGAACACCGACACGTTCAGGTGCTCGGCCAGCCCCTTGCAGACGCCCAGTATCATGCCGTCCCGCGCCCGGTAGGGCGCGCCGTGTCGTTCTGCGTTCTCGCGCTTCATCGGTGTGCCTCTTCCCGTTCTTTCTCTATCAGGATGGTCTCCAGGGACTCGATGCGCTCCTCCATCCGCTCCAGTTGGCGGTGCATCTGCTGGATCAGCCGGGTCTCCTCCTCCGACGGCCCATCCGCGCCGCGGCCCTTGTCCGCTCTGAGCATCTTGGCCAGGGCTATGACGGTCCCGGACAGGATGCTTACGATCGGAATGCCGAGGGCCAGTAGAATCGCCAGCTCGGCGACGTTCAGCTCCACGCCACCCAGGTTGATTGCCATGATGCCCATGGTGTCGCTGCCGCCTCCGGTATCAGTCGGTCAGGATCGCGTGGCCGAGCGCTCCTCGGCCACCAGGAGTGTCTCGAGCGCCTCGACGCGCTCCTCCAGTCTTGACAGGCCGTCGTGAAGCTCCTGCATCAGGCGGGCGTCCTCCTCCGGCACCGCCGAGCCCCCCTTGCGCAGGGCCGCGCGCACGGCGTTGATCGCCAGCAGTGCAAAGAACAGCACGGCGCAGACCACCGCCACGGCCGCCAGGGCCCCGCCGACCACCGCCAGCCCGGCCAGCCCGACCGGGACGGCTATGCCCAGCAGCGCGCCGACGCCGGCCACGATCCCGGCCAGGACCAGCCCGCCGACGGCCAGCCCCAGCAGGACCGTCAGTCCCATCCAGACCCATCTCCAGACAGCTCCCACCGGTACGGGTCCTTTCCTCTCGGGTTCGGCTCAGCGGCTCAGTCGTTGGCCCGGCCAGCCACGTCCTGCTTCAAGTCCTCCAGCTCGCGCTCCAGCGCCTCGTCGGTTTCGAGCTGGCGGAGTTCCTCCTCCAGGGAGGGTTTGCGCCCGAAGTTGACCAGGTCGGCCTCGGCCTCCATGCGCTCGATGCGGTTCTGGAACTTCTCGAACCGGACGAACGCGTCGGAGGTGTCGGCGCGGCGTATCTCCTCCTGCGCCTTCCTCTTGCGCCGTGCGTGGATGTGGCGCTGCACCAGGACGCGCTGCTTCTCGCGCACCGCCGCCAACTTCTCCTCAAGCTGCATTATATCATCCTGGTACTGCTCGACCAGCGCTTCGTGCTCGTGCAGCTCGCGCTCCAGGGAATCGCTCAGCTCCTGGTAGCGGCGCTTCTCCAGCAGGGCCTCGCGGGCCAGGTCGTCGCGTCCCTTCTCGACGGCCAGCCGGGCGTTGTCGTCCCATCGCTCAACGGTCGAGCGGGCGGACTCCAGCCGATTCTGGACCCGCTTGCGCTGGGCCATCACGCCGGCGCAGGAGGCTTTCACCTCCACCAGCGTGTCCTCCATCTCCTGAATCATCAGGCGGATCAGTTTCTCGGGGTCCTCCGCCTTGTCCAGCATCGCGTTGATGTTGGAGCTGATGATGTCCCTCAGTCGGCTGAAGATGCCCATCTGCGGTCCTCCTCTCCGGGGTTGCGTTCCGGCGTTCTCTATGGGCAACCAGCGTGCCAGGAGGGCGGTCTGGGCCGCAGGCCGTTGTACAGAAAGGGGTTACGGCGAAGGCGGCTCCGCCGGCGTGCCTTGTGCCGCGTCGGTATTCTCGCTATAATGCGGTGTTCAAAGCTATCACGAGGTGAATATAGCCATGTCGCCTGCTGCATCTCCTTCGCCGTCCTACCGCGTGCCGGAGGCGCTTGGCGAGTCCGATGCGTTCCTGAACTTCCAGCAGCAGGTCTCGCGCGCCGCAGCGGTGGACCGGCCGGTGCTGATAGTCGGCGAGCGGGGCGCGGGCAAGGAGCTGGCCGCGCGGCGCCTGCACTATCTGTCGCGGCGCTGGGAGGAGCCGCTGGTCACCCTCAACTGCGCCGCGCTGGCACCCTCCCTTATAGAAAGCGAGCTGTTCGGCCACGAGGCGGGCGCCTTCACCGGCGCCACCACGCGCCGCACGGGCCGTTTCGAGACCGCCGACGGTGGCTCGTTGTTCCTCGACGAGATCGCCAACATCCCCCTCGAGGTGCAGGAGAAGATCCTGCGCGTGGTCGAATACGGCACCTTCGAGCGCGTGGGCAGCGCCGAGAGCATCACCGTGGACGTGCGCATCATCGGCGCCACCAACGCCGACCTGACTGCCCTGGCCGCCGACGGCCGGTTCAAGCGCGACCTGCTGGACAGGCTGTCGTTCGAGGTGCTGTTCCTGCCGCCCCTTCGGGAGCGGGGCGAGGACGTGCTGCTGCTGGCGACCCACTTCGCCGCGCGCATGGCCGTCGAGATGGACCTGGAGGGCGCCCCCGAGTTCAGCGAGCAGGTCGAGCAGCGGCTGATGGACTATGACTGGCCCGGCAACGTGCGCGAGCTGAAGAACGCCATCGAGCGCGCCGTCTACCGGGCCGGCTCGGCCGCAGTGGATCGGGTGGACTTCCGTCCGCTGGACAGCCCCTACGCCCCGCCGACGCGCGCAGAGGACGTCCCGGATGAAGAACCCGCCAAAGCCGAGGCGCGGACCGCTCCGCCGACGCCGGACCTGGAAACGCCCCTGCGAGAGGCCGTGCGGGAACTGGAGGTCTCGATGGTGCGCGAGGCCCTGCGCCGGGCCAAACACAACCAGAAAGAGGCCGCCCGGCTGCTGGGGTTGACCTATCACCAGTTCCGCTACCTCTACCGGAAGTACGCCGACAGCCTGTAGGCGTCGGCTTGACCGCGCGCCTCGCGCGCCGGACAATGGCAGGCGGGGCACGAATCCACGCTACTGGCGGAGGCCGACCACATGGTCGAGGGGCAGGACGCATTCCACGATCCCGACTTCTCGCGGCTCTACGAGTGGTCCTACGCCGACTACGACGCCGACATCCCCTTCTGGCAGGGCGTCGCCGAGCAGCACGGCGACCCCGTGCTGGAGGTCGCGTGCGGCACGGGGCGCGTCCTGATCCCGCTGGCCAGGGACGGGCACGAGGTGGTCGGCATTGACTCCTCCCCCGCCATGCTCGAGATCGCCCGGCAGAAGCTGGCGGCCGAGCCGGAACCCGTCCGCCGGCGGGTCACCCTCCAGGAAGCGGACATGCTGACGTTCGACCTGGGCAGGCAGTTCCCGTCCGTCCTCGTCCCGAACGCATCCCTTTTCGAGCTGGAGGGGCCTTACTCGATCACGCGCTGTTTCCGGCAGCTTTACCGGCACACGCGGCCCGGCGGGGTGGCGGTGGTGGACTGCGTGGCGCCGCGGCGGATGGCCGACCAGGACGTCGGGGCCGGGACTACCGTCAAGGAGGGCGTCAACCCGGAGACCGGCCTGCCCACCCGCGAGCTGAACCAGAAGCTGAGCATTGACTGGCACTCCCGCGTCGCCCACGTCGAGCACACCTACGTCGAGGGCGAGGGCGATCAGGAGCGACGGCACGTGTTCCGGCGCCGCTATCGCTGGCTGACCAGGAAGGAGGGCGAGGAGCTGCTCCAGCACGCCGGATTCCCGGTGGTCGAGGCGCTCGGCGACTTCGAGGGCAACCCCTACGCCCCCGACTCGCCGCGGCTCATCCTGGTGGCCCGCCGGCTGGAGCGGGACTTCGTGTAGAGGTTGTAGCACGGCCGCCCCCGGCCGTGGCAGTTCCTCACGGAGGCGCAGATGGCAGCGCAATGCTTGTAGCACGGCCGCCCCCGGCCGTGGCTTATTGGGCTTCCCGGTGTGACGTAGCTGCTGGCCCCAGCCGAGGGCGGCTGGGCTACATCGGCATGTTCATCCCGTGGCACGGCCGGCAGCGGCACCGGCATTCCGCGGGTTCCGTAGCAGGTTGCGAAGGAAGGAGACGGGCGGGTGAACGCGGATAGCAAGGGCAACTTCCTGATCGGACGCGTCGCGCTGGCACTGTTCCTGCTGCTGGTCATCGGCATGGCGGCGGCCATCGGCGTGCGGCTATACCGCGGGGCGGGCGGGCTGCCGGCCCCGCCGGTCGAGGAAGGCGGCGCGCCGACCGGCAGGCAGATGGCCTACGACTGGCCCGTGCGGGACCTGCAGGGCGAGCCGTTCGACCTGGAGAGCACGCGCGGGAAGGCGGTGTTCCTGAACTTCTGGGCCACCTGGTGCCCGCCCTGCGCCCGCGAGATGCCCGCCATCCAGCGGCTCTACGATCAACTGAAGGCCGAACCCGACGTGGCTTTCCTCGTCGTCGCCTATGACCGGCCGGACGCGGTCCGTGCCTTCGTGGAAGACATGGAGCTGACTATGCCCATCTACACCACGACCGGCCCCATACCGCAGGGCCTGGTCCCGGAGGCCGTCCCCACGACCTACGTCGTCTCGCCCGAGGGCGAGGTCGTCTTCGAGCACGTCGGCGCCGCCGCCTGGGATGCCCCGCAGGTGGCCGAGTTCATCCGGAAGGTCGCCGCATCGGCACCGGAGGGCGGAGAAGGCGATGGCTGACTACAGCTCCGAATGGGTGCGCGCGTTAGCTTCAGTCTGTTGGCTGGCTGCCGCTGTGGTTGTGTTCGCAGGCCCTGGCCCCGAGCCGGCGGCGGAGCAAGAGGCGCCGCCCGGACCGGTCCAGATGGCGGAGGCGCTCGTGGACTGCCTGGCGGCCGGCGAGTGGGAGGGCGCGCGGGAGCACTTCGACGGGCGCATGGAGGAGGCCCTGCCCGCCGAGCGCCTCAAGCAGGTGTGGGGCCAACTGACCGCCGCCGCCGGCCCGTTCCAGCGGCGCGGACCGAGCTGGACTACCGAGCAGGGCGGGCTCACGACGGTCTATGTGCCCTGCCACTTCGAGCGCGCCTGCCTCTCGGCGAAGGTTGTCTTCGGGCCGGAGGGGAAGGTCTCCGGGCTGTGGTTTCAGCCCGGCGGGGCGCCCCGCCCGCCCGGCCCGCCGCCCTACGCCGATCCTGCCCTGTTCGATGAGCGCGAGGTGACCGTCGGCGAGGGGGAGGCGGCGCTGCCGGGGACGCTCTGCCTGCCCGCCGGCGAGGGGCCGTTCCCGGGGCTTGTGCTGGTGCACGGCTCCGGACCGAACGATCGGGACGAGACCGTCGGTGCGGTCAAGCCCTTCCGCGACCTGGCACAGGGGCTGGCCACGCGGGGCGTGGCCGTGCTGCGCTACGAGAAGCGCACCAGGGCCCATCCCGACCGGGTCGCCGCCATGCTCGCGCGGCTCACGGTGCAGGAAGAGGTCATTGACGACGCGCTGGCGGCGGTGCGCCTGCTGCGGCAGATGCCGCGCGTGGCGCCGGAGCGCGTGTTCCTCCTCGGCCACAGCCTCGGCGGCACGTTGGTGCCGCGCATCGCGGCGCAGGCGCCGGAGGCGGCCGGTTTCGTCATCATGGCCGGCTCGACGCGGCCGCTCGAGGAGCTGTTCGTCGAGCAGATGGACTACATCGCCCGCGCCGACGGCAGCGTCACCGACGAGGAGCGCCGACAGATGCGCGAGGCCGAGCGCATGGCGGAGCGCATACGCGACCTGGAGCCCTCCGACGCGGGCAGGACGGAGGTCCTGCTCGGCGCCGCGCCGACCTACTGGCTCGACCTGCGGGGCTGCGACCCCGCCGAGGCCGCGAAGGCCATCGAGCGCCCCCTGCTCGTCCTCCACGGCGGGCGCGACTACCAGGTGACCGAGAAGGACCTGGCCCGCTGGCGCAATGCGCTGGAGGGGCAGGACAACGCCACCATCCGCGCCTACCCCGCCCTCAACCACCTGTTCGTCGAGGGCGAGGGCCCCGGCACGCCCATAGAATACGAACGCCCCGCCCACGTCGCCGAGAAGGTCGTCACCGACCTCGCCACCTGGCTCAAGACCGGGCAACTGCCGACACCGGCGGAGTGATGGCGTCCCGCTGAGCGCGCCGTGGTGCTTGACCTTACGCTATGTTAGGGCGCTTGGCCACACCGCTTCAGGTTTGAGTCTGCCATGCGGCGGCCTTCGTCTGATTCCTTGTGCTCTCCAGTGGTCCGCTGGCCGACAGGAGGAAGTAGCCTGCGTGGCCAAGAAGCGAATCCTCGCTCGGCATTTGCTTCGGTACTGCAGGCGCTCTTTGTGCTGTCGCAGAGACGGATTGGCCATGGTGGCCCACAACGTAGTGGCCGGAGCGATACTCGATGGCGAGACGCTTGTGTCGAATGATCTCAGTCGCCACTCTCATACCGATAGCTCTGACAGCCCCTGAACGGATCAGGGACGCTGGACGGGTGACAATGCCGCTTGACGACGTCGGGGCCAACGCACTGGTCAACTTGTATGCTGAAGCGGGATTCCCGCACTTGTTGTGTGTTGTGCGCGATCCCGTAAGCCCATGCATGAAGGGCATCTTTGCCGAGGACTCTCAAATCCTCAGGCTGGAAGAGGGCAACTGGAACATCGGCGATAAAAACTGTGGGTTTCCCGTGCCTCCGCAGTTCTGCTTTGGTGCAGTACCCAGTCTGCTCGCCGAGGTGGGTCGCCAAAGCCAGCAGATACTCGCTGCCATAGATCAGGTAATGGCCGCAGTCTTGGATGAGATGGCGATCATCCAGGCCGAAGTAGACCTTTCCGTGCCGTGCAGAGGAACTGCGCGTCTGCTGGATCGCTGCGTCCACATCAGCTGCGTCGATCTGCGGGAATCGTGGGTTGTCCAGGAACATGTCCCGGAATCGTTCATTGGCCTCTGCGCAGTCCAGGACTCGGAACCCGTTCTCGTAGTAGCTTCTCACATCAAGCGGACGACACGCATGAAACATTCGCACCCCCACGAAAACACTCTTCATGTGTTCTGGCAGGTCTGCTAGCCCGCATTATTCATGACGGGACGGCTGTTGGCAAGTTTCGGGTATAAGTGGGCTGGATCGGAGATGGCTGAGCCAGGTCCTGTCGTCGTGGCCTGTTCGGAGGCGAC
>JAWOCH010000170.1:0-19094 GCA_046483865.1 Candidatus Brocadiia bacterium
GGCGTGCGCACCAGCTACGACCTGAACTACCGCGGCAAGCTCTGGACGCCGGAGGAAGCGCAGGAGACCAACGCGCAGGTCGTGCCGTACGTCGAGGTGCTCATCGGCAACGAGGAGGACTTCGAGAAGTGCCTGGGCATCAAGGCCGCCGGGACGACCGAGGCATACTCCAGGCTCGACCCGGACAGCTACAAGGACGTGGCGCGGGAGGCGGTGGACCGGTTCCCCAACGTCAGGATGGTCGGCACCACGCTGCGCCAGGTTACGAGCGGCCTGCTGAACGACTGGCGCACGCTGCTGTTCGACGGACAGGAGTTCCACCTGAGCCCGATCTACGAGAACCTGGAGATAGTGGATCGCGTAGGCGGCGGGGACAGCTTCGCTTCGGCCGTCATCTACGGCTCGCTCAGCGGCTGGCAGCCGGCGCGCACCTGCCGCTTTGCGGCTGCATACAGCGCCCTGGCGCACACCTACCCGGGCGACATCAACTGGGCCACGCGCGAGGAAGCGCTGAAGCTGATGGGCGGCGCGAGCGCGCGTATATCACGTTGACGGAGGATCTTCAGTGATTGACGCCCTGCACACCATCCTGGAATCCGGCGTGGTGGCCATCATCCGGGCCGACAGCCCCAGCGGGCTGGTGGAGGCAGGCCGGGCGCTGGCCCGCGGCGGGGTGCGCGCCATCGAGGTCACCATGACCACGCCCGGCGCTCTGGACGCGGTGAGTCGCCTGGCCGGGGAGGCGGGCGACGACTTCGTGGCCGGTGCGGGGAGCGTGCTCGACACAGAGACCGCGCGCGCAGCCATCCTGGCCGGGGCCGAGTTCCTGGTCATGCCCACGACCGATCTGCCGACCATTGAGCTGGCACGTCGCTACGGCAAGGTCGCCTGCCCCGGCGCCCTGACGCCGACGGAGGTCCTCGCCGCCTGGCAGGCGGGGGCGGACATCGTGAAGGTCTTCCCGGCGTCGCTGGGCGGCCCGGCCTACATCAAGGCCCTCCGCGGGCCGCTGCCCCAGGTGCGCCTGATGCCCGTGGGCGGCGTGTCAGCCGAGAACTGCGCGGCCTACATCGCGGCCGGCGCCTGCGCGGTGGCCCTGGGCGGCGGGCTGGTCAAACGCGACCTGCTGGCGGCCGGTGACTGGGACGGCATCACGGAGGTCGCACGGCGGGTAGTCAGCGCCGTGCAGGAGGCGCGCGCCTGACTGACCCATCTTACCAGTCGGCCACCGACCCGTCGCCGTGCCAGAGACGGGGCGTCTCCCATGAACCGTCGTAGGTGTTCTCCGCGACAGCCTGCTCGTCTATGTCGATGCCCAGGCCCGGCCCGGTGGGGACGGGGACGTGGCCCTCCTCGACTACGAATGGCTCCTTCAGGTATGTCTCGCCGAGGGTGACCTGCTCCTGGCACAGGAAGTTCGGGATGCAGGCGTCCACCTGGAGCCCGGCGGCCAGCGAGATAGGCCCGAGCGGGCAGTGCGGAGCCACGGCGGCGTAGTGCGCTTCGGCCATGGCGGCGATCTTGCGCACCTCGAGGATGCCGCCGGCGTGGGACAGGTCCGGCTGCAGGATGGCGGCCGCCTCCTTCTCCAGCACCTCGCGGAAGGCCCACTTCGTGAACAGGCGCTCTCCGGTGGCGATGGGCACGGACGTGCTGTCGGCGATGCGCGCCATGGCGTCCACGTTCTCCGGCAGGCAGGGCTCTTCGACGAACATCGGCGAGAACGGTTCCAGCGCTTCGATGAGCCGGACCGCCAGCGCCGGGCTGACGCGCCCGTGGAAATCCAACGCCACGTCCGCGCCCTCCCCCACCCGTTCCCGCAGCTTCGCCATGCGCTCTGCAGCCTGGCGGACGAACTCCGGACCCTCCATAAACCGCGCCGCGCCAAAGGGGGCGGTCTTGATGGCGGTGAACCCCTCGGCCACGCGCGCGGCGGCAGCGTCCACGTACTCCTCCACCGACTGCCCGCCGAAGTGCGCGTAGACGCGGATGCGCTCCCGCACCGGGCCGCCCAGCAGCTCGTAGACCGGCACGCCGAGGGCCGTGCCCTTGATGTCCCACATGGCCTGTTCGATTCCGCTCAGCGCGCTGACCAGTATCGGCCCGCCGCGGTAGAAGCCCCCGCGGTAGAGCGCCTGCCAGTGGTGCTCGATGCGTCGAGGGTCCTTGCCCACCAGGTACTCACCCATCTGCTGGACTGCGGCCGCCACAGTGCGCGCCCAGCCCTCGACTATCGGTTCTCCCCAGCCGACGATGCCCTCGTCCGTCTGCATCTTCAGGAACAGCCACCGCGGCCGGACGAAAAACGTCTCGAGCTTCGTAATCTTCATATTGTGCCTCCCTTGTGTTCGTCCTCCCCTTATATCGCGGCCGGGCGTGGGCCACAAACGCGCGCCCCCCGCGATGCTCTTGAACGGGCCGGCCGGAGCCGTTAGTCTCCGCGACCGTCTCGTTACAGGGGGAGCACACCAGCCATGCAGCCGGAGTTGATAGCGGACTACGAGTGCGTCACGGGAGAAGGCCCCTTGTGGCATCCGGACGAGCAACAGCTCTACTGGGTGGATATCCCGACGGGCCGGATGTTCCGTTACTGCCCGGCGACCGGCCTCCACGAGCAGTGCTACGAAGGTCGGCCGATCGGTGGATTCACTCTTCAGCGCGACGGCGCCCTGCTGCTTTTCATGGACCGGGGCACGGTCGCCACCTGGCGTGACGGCGAAGTGGAGGTGATTATCGAGGAGGTGCCCGAGGAGCGGGAGACCCGATTCAACGATGTCATTGCGGACCCGGAGGGGCGCGTCTTCTGTGGCACGATGCCCACGAAGGACCGCCTGGGACGCCTCTATCGCCTGGATCCGGACGGGACACTCACGGTGTTGCTGCACGACATCGGTTGCAGCAACGGGATGGGCTTCACGCCGGACGGGTCGGGGATGTACTACACTGATTCGGGGCAGCGGGAGATTTACCTGTTCGATTACGAGCGCCCCACCGGCCGACTGAGCAACCGGCGCGTGTTCGTGCGCACGCCGGACGACGAAGGCGTTCCGGACGGCATGGCCGTGGACGCTGAAGGCTGCGTGTGGTCCGCCCGCTGGGACGGCGGCTGCGTGGCGCGCTACTCGCCCGAAGGCGAGGAGGTCGGGCGCATCGAGTTCCCGGCCCGAAAGGTTTCTTGTGTTACGTTCGGCGGCGAAGGATACGGCGACATGTACGTGACCACAGCGGGCGGGACTGACAAGGCGGCGAACGGGCCGGCCGCCGGGGCGCTGTTCCGCGTGGATGCCGGGGTGGCGGGCGTGCCGGAGTTCCGCTCGCGGGTTGGACTCTGACCGTTGCATGGGACTGTGTGCGGATGATCCAACAGACTGGGCCAGACAGCCTGGATGTGGTTGGCCTCGGCATGGCCACGCTTGACGTGTTGTTCCGGAGCGACGAGCAGAACGGTGGGCCGGTTCCGCGTTTTGAGGGTTTTCGCCTGGAGGGCGGCGGGCCGGTGGGGACTGCACTGGTGGCGGCCTCCCGCCTCGGCGCTCGGGTCGGATTCGTCGGCACCGCCGGCACCGACTTCGCCGGCGACTGCAAACTGATGTCATTGACGCGCCACGGGGTCGACGTCACCCACGTAGTCAGACGCGAGGGCAGCGAGCGGCAGGTGGTTCTGGTGTGGGTTGATCCGGAGACCGGGGACCGCAGCTTCAGCTCTCCCTTCGACCGGCGGCAGGCTGGCCTCCAGCCGGAGGAACTGGAGCGCGGGTATATCACCGCTGCTCCCTACCTGCACCTGGACGGCAATCACCCGGATGCTGCCCTAACTGCGGCCCGATGGGTCCGCGACGCGGGAGGCACGGTGGTCATGGACTGCGCCACTACTTCCAGGTGCCCGAGTGAACGCCGGCAAGAACTCGTCAGCCACACTGACGTGCTCATATGCGGCAGCGGCTTCGCGCAGGCGCTGACCGGCGAGACGGAGGTCGAGCCCGCCTGCCGGGCCGCGTTGGAGTGCGGTCCGGAGATAGTTGTGCAGACCGAGGGCGAGGGTGGGAGTTACACCGCGACGCCGGACCAGCAGTTTCACACGCCGGCCTTCAAAGTGGATGTCGTGGACACCACCGGCGCGGGCGACGTCTTCCACGGCGCCTACATCGTGGGCCTGCTGCGGGGGTGGGACGTGCGTCGGACGGCGATCTTCGCCAGCGCGGTCTCGGCGATGTGCTGCAGGCACATGGGCGGCCGCAGCGGCGTGGGCACATTTGAGGAAACACTGGACTTCTGCCGCAAACGCGGCATTGAGTTTACCGCGTAGGGAGACGGCGATGGCGCGTGCGGTCAGTATAGCGGTGATAGGCGCCGGCAGCGCGCAGTTCTCGATGGGGTTGGTGAAGGACTTGTGTCTGACCGAGGGCCTGGCCGGCAGCCGAGTCCATCTGATGGACGTGGACGCCGAGCGCGTGGAGATGGTCCAGTCCCTCGCCCGGCGCTACGCCGACGAGTTGGGCGTCGAGCTGACTTTCACAGCGACTACCGACCGGGAGGAGGCCCTGCCGGGCGCCGATTTCGTGCTGAACACGGCTTCGGTCGGCGCGCACGGCGGCGGCGGCTTCGGGAGCGTTCACAACCTGCGGTTCTTCCTCGGCGTGGCCCGGGACGTAGAGCGGATCTGCCCCGACGCCTGGCTGATCCAGTCCGGCAACCCTGTTTTCGAGGGTTGCACCTTGATGACCCGGGAGACCGGGGTCAAGGTCCTCGGCCTGTGCCACGGGCACCACGGGGTCTATGAGATGGCGAGAGTACTCGGCCTGGAGGATGCAGAGGAGCACCTCTCCTGGCAGGCGAGCGGGTTCAACCACGTCATCTACCTCACGCACTGCTACTACAAGGGCGAAGACGTCTATCCGATGCTCGACCGGTGGATCGAGGAGGAGTCCGAGCACTGCTGGGCCACCTACGAGCCCGGCTTTGGCGAGAACCAGATGTCCCGAGCAGCCATCACGCAGTACCGGATGCTTGGCTACATGCCCATCGGTGACACGCCGCGCGCCGGCGGCTGGTGGTTCCACACCAGCCAGCAGACCAAGCGGCAGTGGTTCGGACCGGTCGGCGGCTTCGACTCCGAGGAGGGCTGGGGCCAGTACATCCACTGGCTGGAGAAGCAGCGCACACACATGTTTGAAGTAGCCCGGAACCCGGATGCCAGAGTGACGGAGGAGTTCCCGCCGGAGAAGACCAGCGAGCAGATCGTGCCGATCATCGACGCGTTGGTCAACGACAACGCGGGCTACTTCCAGGTGAACATCCCCAACAGCGGGTTGATTGAGCGCATCCCGGGCGATGTCGTGGTGGAGGTGCCCGCGTACGTAAGCAAGCGCGGCATCCAGGGGGTCCGCGTGGGGCAGATGCCGCGCAGCGTCATGGTGCAGGTCCTGCTGCCGCGGCTTGCCCAGGCGGAGCAGCGGGTCGAGTTCGCGCGCACTCCGGACCCCGGCCTGATGCTGCACATGATCCTCTACCAGCACACGCGGTTCTCCAACCGCTACACGCCTCCGGTGGGCTCCTACGAGGAGGCCGAGAAGCGCATGGAGAACATCCTGCGGGACGATGCCGAACTGACTCGGTTGCTGGAGCAGTGAACATGTCCGACAGGCTGACCGTGTTTCTCACAGGCGCAACCGGGCGGGTGGGCAGCGTGCTGCTGGCACCCTTCCGGGCCAAGTACGCCCTCAGGGCGCTCTATCGCAGTGAGTCCGACGACCCCGACGCGGTATTCGGCGACCTGCACAACCTGGATGCGCTGGCGGCCGGCATGGCGGGGGCGGACGTCGTGGTGCACCTGGCGGCCCACGCCCACGAGGCGGAGTTCATGGACGTGATTCTGCCCATCAACATCGTGGGCGCCTACAACGTCTTCCAGACCGCCCTCGAACAGGGCGTCCGGCGCGTGGTGTTCGCAAGCACGTGCCACGTGGTGCAGTGGCGACAAACCGAACGGACCATACGGGTTGCCGACCCCGTACGACCCACCGGGTTCTACGGCGTCTCGAAGGTGTTCGGCGAGGCCCTCGGGCGCCATTGCCACGAGCAGCACGGCATGGAGGTCGTCTGTATCCGCATCGGCTGGCTGTTACCCTATGAGGAACCGGGCCTTAGGGACGATGCACACAAGCGGGGCCTCTGGCTGAGCCCCAGGGACGCCGTGCGCCTCTTCACGCTGGCCGTCGAGAGGCCGGGTGTCGGCTACGCGTGCGTCTTCGGCACGTCCATGACTGCGCCGCGCATCGTCAGCCTGCGGGAAGCCCACCACGAACTCGGCTACGAGCCGCAGGACGACGTGGTCGAACTGCACGGCTCACAGCCAGCGGATGCCCGCTTCGAGGACACGTGACCTATACCGGAGAGAAGCAGGTGACCGAGGCATATCGAGGCATTTTCACCATACCGTCCACCCCGTTCCGCAGAAACGGGGCCATTGACGTGCCGAGCTTCCGGCGCACCGTGGACTTCTGCATCGAGTGCGGCGCGCACGGGCTGGTCTGGCCGGTGAACGCCAGCGAGTTCGCCTGGCTCAGTGATGCAGAGCGCTTCGAGCTGGCGGAAGTGCTGGTCGAACAGGCCGACGGGCGCCTGCCCGTGGTCGTAGGCGCCGCCGGAGTGAGCAGAGAGGTGGCGGTGCGATTCGCCGCCCATGCCCGTGAGAGCGGCGCCGATGCGGTCATCGCGATGCCACCCTACGCGCGCTACCGGCGCCTGCCCGAGGACGTGCTCTTCGATTACTACGGGGGCATCTCAGACGCCGCCCGCTTGCCGGTCTTCATCCAGAACTATGTTCCCCCGATCGGCACCGACATGTCGGCCCGGTTCATGCTGAGGCTCTGCCGGGAGTTGGAACACGTGCTGTACATCAAGGAGGAGACTGTACCCAGCACCGTCAAACTTAGCGCGATTCTGGAGGCCAACCACGGGGAGTGCCTGGCCGTCTTCGGCGGTTCCGGCGGACGCTACCTGATCGAGGAGTACCGTCGCGGCTCGGCGGGGAACATGCCGGGCTGCCACGTGACCGATGTCGTGGTCGCCCTGTGGGATGCCCTGGAGAGCGGCGAACAGGCGCTTGCGACACACATCTACAAGGAGATGGCTCCCCTCTTCTTCTTTGAGAAGCAACTCCCGGGATGCTACAAGGAAGTGCTCCACCGGCGCGGCGTGATCGAATGCCCCCTCAAGCGCAACGGGGAGACGCCGCTGGATGGAGTTGCCAGTGAGTATCTGGACGAGATACTCGCGGCGCTCCGACCCCTGATGACGTGGAGAGCGTAGTCCCCACCTACTGGCAGGAGCCCGATGATGCGACGTTTCTTCTCGGACGACAGCTTCTGGAATACGCCGATAGCCGCAGACGCCGAGCCCGACCCACGCAGCCCCCGCTTCGTGGAACTGCTCCGGCGCGAGCCGACGGGCGGGCTGCACATCAACATCGTGCACTTCACCATCCCCGTCTACGAGGTGGATGCCGACACGCCGCTGCGGACGGTGCATCAGCGCGTTGCCCTCGACAAGGACGGCCAGCAGCGCACCTGGGGGCCGGCCGACAGGACCTTCGGCCAGGCGCCGGACTTCGGACCGGAGGTGCCGATACCAGACCATGCCGTCTCAGACCCCGCCACCGACAAGCACATGGCCCTGGTTGACCCCCAGCGCGGCCTGTGCTGGGACATGTGGGCCGCCCGGCGTCGCGAAGACGGCGAGTGGGAGAGCTACACGGGCATGCACTATCCGCTGAAAAGCGAAGGCGTGTGGGATGTCTCCGACTTCCCTGTTCTGGACGGAGAGAGCATCCATTTCCACGGTCCCGGCCGGGCGGCCGGCGTGCCCATCATCGCCGGCCTCATCATGCGGGAAGAGGTGATGGCCGGGCGCATTGAGCACAAGCTGGCCTTCGCCACGCGATACAGCGCCTACAAGGAGTTCGTCTCACCGGCCACCTGGACGGACGGCGGGCTGGTCGGTGGCGTGCCGGAGGGGGCCGTGCTGCAGTTGGACCCCGACCTGGACCTGGATCAGTTTGACCTTTCGCCCGGCGGGCGCACCGTCGCCAAGGCCCTCCAGGAATACGGCATGGTCAACGTGGACTGCGCCGGCGCCGGCACGCTCTACGCCGAGGGGCTCTACTGGCCCGGCGCGCCGAGCTGGGACGGCGTGCTGGCCCAGAAGGACGTGGCCCACATCCCGCTGGAGCACCTGCGGGTGCTGAAGCTGGGAGATATCACGCCTATGGGCGACGGCCGCCGACGCGTCACCGATCCGGCGGAACTGGAACGACGCTGAGCCTTCGGCAACATCGCACGGAGCGAACCCGTGAAGATTGAGCGCATACGCACCTTCATCATCGGCAACCCCTGGAAGAACTGGGTCATCGTCCGGGTGGAGACCGACGAGGGCCTCAGTGGGCTCGGCGAGGCCACACGGCTGACCGCACGGCCCCAGGTGGCCCAGGTCGAGGAGCTGAGCCGATTCGTCCTCGGCATGGATCCGAGGGATCCCGTCCGCGTGGCGCAGCGCATCTACAAGGGGCAGTTCCTGGTGAACACCGCCGCCGGCAGCGCCATCGAGGTCGCCTGCTGGGACATCCTGGCGCGCAGCCTCGACGCGCCGCTGTACCGTCTCCTCGGGGGACGCGCCCGGGAGCGCCTGCGCGTCTACGCCAATGGGTGGTATCGCTGCCCGCGGGAGCCGGATGCATTTGCCGAGCGGGCGGCGGAGGTCGCCTCGATGGGCTACACGGCCCTGAAGTTCGACCCCTTCGGCGCCGCCTACGGGACGCTCAGCGCGGCGGAACAGCGCCTTTCGCTGGATATAGTGCGCGCCGTGCGACAGGCGGTGGGCGACGACGTGGACCTGCTGATAGAAGGTCACGACCGCTTCGACGTCAGCACGGCTGTGCGCATCGGGCGGGCGCTGGCGGAGTTCTCCCCGCGCTGGTTCGAAACGCCGGTCAACAGCGGCAACATCTCCGCTACGGTCGAAGTGGCGCGCCAGATCCCGGCGCCGGTGGCCGTCGGGGAGCGATTCGAGTACCTGCACCAGTTCGCCGAGCTTCTGCGCCACGGAGTTGTGGGCATCGTCCAGCCGGAGCCGTTGCACATCGGGGGTGTCAACGCCACGATGAAAGCCGCCGGCATGGCGGAGGCCCACGGCGCGCTGGTCGCCTGCCACCAGGCACAGAGCCCGCTCACCACCGCGCTCAACGCCCACCTGCACGCGGCTATGCCCAACTTCATGATCCAGGAGTGCTTCGACGACTTTCTTGTGCCCTGGGCGCGGGATGTCTTCGTCGGCGTCCCCCAGGTGAGGGACGGTCACATCGCGCCTTCCGACGCGCCCGGCATCGGCGTGGAACTGAACGAGGCAGAAGCGGCGAAGCACCCCTATGGCGAGGACAAGTTCATCCGGCTATTCGAGCCCGGGTGGGAGAGCCGTGACCGGTAGCCTGACCGGCTGTGGGAAGGTGGCCGCCTGCCCGCTGCTCAGGATCCGGGTGGTCGGGCAACGGCGCGAAGAAAGTGTTGACAGCGCATCCGCCGCTTGCTACACTCGTGATTGCGCCGCGGATGGGGGCCGCTGACGCGGCGTCTGCGGCACAGGGGGCACTATTCATGGAAGGGGGCAGCATGAAGCGTCTGTACACTTGCGCACTGGCAGTGACCTTGCTTGCAGCGCTGGCGTTCTCGGCTCAGGCCGACGAGGTCGAGGTCGACCTGAACGTCGGGCGCAAGCTGGTGGACATCGGCTCTGTTACCGTCTCGAACGACGCGGACAATCTCTACGTCCTCTACGAGGTCGAGGAGAGCTGGGGATTGCTCGAAGTCCACGTGGACGTCGCCTTCGACGCAGCGGGCATCGAGCAGAAGCGAGGCAACCCCAGGCCGGGCCGGTTCCTCAAGAAGGCCGAGGACCTCGGCGGAGTCCCGTCATACACAGTCATGATAAGCTTCGGCGAACTGGAAGCGGAACTGGGCAGCGCCGTGGAGCCCGGGGACTCGCTGGTCGTGGCGGCGCACGCAGCGGTTGAGAAGCTGGAGGAAGCGGCGTGCATCGACTTCGAGGGCCCTGAATACGAAGAGAAGGATGAAGTCAGCGCCGTCAGCACCGACGTGGGAACCGTTGAGTTCTACATGACCGAACGCGACCCGCTGGTGGGCCTGGCTGTTGGCGACACGGCGGACCTCACGCCGGAGGGGTCTTTCCCCATCATCGCTGCGCCGGACACGAAGCCGCCCTTGACCAATATCGTGGCTTTCACTGTCGACGACAGCGGCGGGCCGAGCGGGGATCCGCTCAGGGACGACTACGTGCGGGACGACGGCGGCACCGGGGCCGGCGGCAACCTGCTGACCGACCCACAGGACACGAGCCAGGATCCTCTGCTGCAGCACGCATTCTCGCAGGGACTGGCTTTCGTGATTGACGCGTCTTCCTTCGAGGACATCGGCGGGCTGAAGCTTGCTGCGGTGGACCTTGACTTCAATGAGCTGTGGACGTTTCTGTTCGTCGACTCCGACGGTGAAGTGCTCGCGGTTCAGGAGGTCGGCCCGGGCACGGGTTCCGGGGACGGCGTGGCGTTCCCCGTCGAGTACTCTGATCCGTTGGCGAAGGTGTCCGTCTGGGGCGGCAACAACCTGGGGCAGAGCAACCGGGTGGGGTATGCGCTGGACGAGATCTGCCTCCTCCGGGCACGCGAGGAGACAGCCTGGGGCGGTGAAGAGCCGTTCCCCGGCAGGAACTGGGCCACGTATCTCACGTACACCGTGCAGTCGCCCGACTGACGGGCGGTCCCTGATATGGAGCGGGAGTGCCATTTGCGGTGCTCCCGTTTCTTCTCCATCGGTGCGGAGACGGACGGCTTCCCGCCCGGAATCAGCAGGCGGCGAGCCAGAGGAAGCCAACACCGGCCCTCGCCAGGACGATCTGCTCCAGCCAGCCTTTGCCCAGGAAGATCGCCGCCACAATCGCCAGCAGCAGCAGCGACCAGAGCACCAGCGCGCGGCGCGCGGCGCGACGGGCTTCCTGGGCCTCGTAGTAGCGGTGCGGGCGGATGCCCTGGACCACGAAGGTCGCAATACCCGCCAGGTTGATGCAGATCAGGTTGGTGAGGAACAACAGCCCGGCCCCTACCGCCATGCCCCACTCGGCGGCGCCCACGCCCAGCCCGGCCGTCACCAGCGGCGGCCACAGCGCCACGGCCACCATCACTCCCACCAGGGCGGAGCGCGTTCCGCGTGCAACAACCACGGCCCCTGCCGCGCCGGCCGCCAGTGCGAGGGCCACGTCCGGCAGGCTCACACGGGAACCCCACAGGAGGGCCTCCTCGTTGCCGGCAAAAGGCAGGACTAACCCCAGCACAGCCGCCAGGCCAAGCCCCGCGCCGATGCCGACCAGGTTGGTGCGCATGGCGCGTCGCCACAGGTCGCCGTCGCCCAGCGCGTTGGCCAGGGCCAGCGCCGTGTTCGGCCCCAGGAGCGGCGCCAGCACCATCGCCCCGATGACCACCGCCACGTTGCCCCGCCAGATGCCGATGGCCGCCACAAGCGTGGCAAGCAGAATCATGGCCACGTATTCGCCGGTGAGTCGGGCCGATTCGGCCACGTCATCGTGAAGCTCCTGCCGGCTGACCCGTCCCTCGGCGCCCTCCTCTTCCTCTTCGCCTTCTTCCTCGGCTTCCTCGGGCTCCGCCTCGGGAACGGTGGCCGCGACGGGCAGCAGCACGATGCGGAAACCCTCCTCGCCGGAGAAACGATCCTCCAGCTCGTCCATCATGTGCTCCGCCCGGTCGGCCGCCACCAGGAGCGTCACCAGCACCTGCTCCCCGAACAGCCGCTCCTGCCACAGCCCCACCGGCTCATGCTCGGCTGCCAGTTCCTCAGCCGCCTCCCGGCGCTCCTCCGGACAGACCATCTGGATAAGCCGCAACGGCATCGCGCACCTCTACACTCGCTATGGTTCCGGCACCGGCTTGCACAGGTCGCAGTCCTGGTCGGCGAATGCCTCCGCGGGGACCTCTATAGCGCGTCGGAGGGCCTCCGCGACGGCGAGTATCTCGTTGCCGCGGCCGACGCCCGCGGCCGCGCGCAGAGCGCCGTTTTGGTAGTAGCCGGCCAGGAACTTGCCGTCCTCCAGGTCTCCCCGGAAGACGAGCCGGTCCCACTCCGGCGCGTAGCCTACATACTTGAGCGAGACGCCGGCCTGGTGGGTCCAGAAGAAGGGGACTTCCCCGTAAGGGCTGTCGTCACCGAGCATGGCGCGGGCGGCGTGCTGGCCCTGGCGTTCGGCCACTATCCAGTGCTCGACACGGCAGCCTTCGCCCGTGTGCGGATCGGGCACAACGGCGATGTCGCCGATCGCGTAGACGCCCTCCGCCTCCGTCATAAGCGTCTCATCCACCGGCACGGCGCCGTCCACGACCAGGCCCGCGCCCTCCAGGAACCCGACGGCCGGGCGGATGCCCACGCCGACCAGCACCATGTCAGCCGCCAGTTCGGTGCCGTCCTCCAGAACCACGGCCTCCACGCCCTCACCGCCGCGTATCTCCGCGGCGGTCGTTCCCAGGTGGAAGACGACGCCCTCCTCCTCGTGGCGCTCCATCAACCACGCGCCGATTTGCTCGCCGAAGACGCGCGCCAGCGGCACCTGCTCCGGCGCGACGACATGCACCGCCAGGCCGCGCTCGCACAGGGCGGAGGCGACCTCCATGCCAATGAAGCCGGCGCCGATTATCACGACGCTCTCGGCGTCCTCCGCCGCGTCAGCGATGCGCTCGGCATCGGCGCGGCTGCGCAGCGTGAACACGCCGTCCAGGTCCGCTCCCGGCAGGTCGAGCGTCCGGGGCACGCCGCCACTGGCCAGCAGCACGGCATCGCAGGCCAGCTCCTCGCCGTCCTCGAAGATGATTGTCATCGCTTCCGTGTCGAGGCCCGCAACCTGCCGACCCGTGAGCAACTCGATGTCGCGCCGGTCGTAGAACTTCTCGCTCCGTAGCGGTAGCCACTTCGCGGGCGCCTCGCCGGACATGAACTCCTTCGACAGCGTGGGCCGGTCGTAGGGCACGTGTTGCTCGGCGGTTACCATCACCACGCGCCCGCCGAAGCCCGCCGCGCGCAACGTCTCGGCGGCCGCATTGCCCCCGGCGCCACCACCCAGGATGACGAACGTGCGGTCGTCCGGTTCCCTCTCTGCGGGCTGGGGCTCCTCCTTCGGGCCGACGTAGACCGCCCCGTCCTCTACCTTCACCGGATAGTGCCCGGCGTGGTCGAGCGCCGGCGGGGCTTCCATGCGGCCGGTGGAGACGTCGAACCGCGCGCTGTGCCACGGGCACACGATGGTCCCCTCCACCAGCAGCCCATCTGCCAGCGGGGCGCCGTAATGGGTGCACTTGCCCCCGCAGGCGTGTATCCGGTCGCCAAGTCGAACCAGCATGATGCTCTGCTTGCCCACCTTCACGGAGAGGGGCTGCCCCTCCTCAAGCTCCCCTTCGTCCGCCACCTGCGTCCATTCCCCTTCGGACATGCTCTGCCCCCGATAGTGGCATGGTGACAACAGAAACCCCAGTCTCCATTCTTCGCCCCCTGCGCCGGCCTGTCAAGCGCGCTGTCAGGCAGTGCGGCCGAGCTTGTTGTAGACCTGAAGCAGTGCGTCCTCGCCGCCGACATTGCCGGGGAAGATGACGTAGGGCATCCCGCCGAAGCGTCGGCCCCCCGGCACGGCGATCGTGGGGACGCCCGGCAGGATCTGGCCGAGGACCTCGGCTCTCTGGACCGTCAAGCCGTCCACCAGGATGTCGTGCGAGGTGATGCCGCCCTTCCCCACCAGGTAGGAGGGTGCATCGGGCAGGCCAGCCACGATGCCCGAGAGCACCGCTGAGATGCGCTGACCGGCTCGGAGACGCTCCTCCTTCGACTCGAACACCAACTCCTCGCGAGAGGTGTAGACCGCCGGTGTGAGTCCCTGGGCCCACAAGGCCGCGACCTCTGCAACCAGCTCATCGCGGAGCGGCTCAGGCCGTCCGAGGGCTTCGCGAACCGGCAGCTCGACCCCGGCGACGCCGTCAGAGTCGAGCAGGCAGCGGAGCTGGTCGGTCGTCTTCTGCACGTGGGAGCCGACCACGAACAGGCCGGGACCGTCCGCCGGGACGATCTCGCGGTCGAGCAACGGCTGCTCGGGCACGTCGCCGAGCGCCTTCACAATTGAGGCGGCGCTCTGGAATGCAAAGCGCTTGCCCTCCTGTACGGCGTCCAGCACCTGGCCGGCAAAACGCTCCAGGTCGGGGTAGCGCTCGGCGTTGACCACAACGAAATCGCCACCCGACAGCGCGCGCAGCATCTGTCGCAACGGCTGCGGGTCGGCCCCACGCAACATCTCCAGCGAAACGGTGTGGACGGTGTCCGCACCGACGCGCCCGCCAGTTTTCTCCTCGATGTAGTCCGGCAGGTAAGAGGTCGAGTAACCGAAGACGCTGTCCCGGGCGTACTCCGTCTCCGCTGCCGGGACCCGCCGCTCGCCCTCCACGACGTAATGGACGTTGCCGGCGGTCAGGCGGCCACCCTCGAAGAACGCGGGCACGAGGAACACGGCGTCCAAAGGCAGACCGGACTGCTCCATCGCCGCTGAGATCACGTCGATCTCGACCGGGAAATGGCTGCGCAGCGTCGAGTCGGACCGGCTCACGAAGATGAGTGGCCGGCCGAACTCGCGGTTCACCGCCAGCGCGTTGGCCACGACTTCACTTACGATTCGCCGGACCCGGTCCGGTTCATAGGCGCGCGTGTTGGTCAGCACGTAGAAGAAGCACTCCTCGCGCGCGAAACCTTCCCGCAGCAGCTCCTGGTCCCAGTCGGTGAATAGCAGGCAGCCGTGGATGGTCTGAATGCCGGTAGGGTCATCGTCGAGGACGACGATCTGCACACGCTCCTCCATGCCAGGCGTGCTCCATTCCGCAGAGGTCGCATTTCAGTGCTGGTCCGGCGGTTCAGCGGAACCGCCGCCGGTTGTCTGGTCGCGTGCCTCATAGCCGCAGGGGATGCCCAATGCGTCAAGGGCACCGCGGACGTCCGCCACGTCGAGTGCGTCCGGCGTTGTGTCCTTCTCCACCGCCAGGGAGGCGGCCAGACCGGCGATCTCGCCCGTGTGGGCGGCGCCGTGTATGACGCGCGTTACCTCCCACGCCTCGCCCTGGGCGGAGATGCACCGCCCTGCCGCGAGCAGGCCGCGCACCTCTCTGGGCACCAGCGCACCGTAGGGCACTTGCCAGACCTCGCCGGGGCGCCACCAGTTGGCTATCAGTCCGACGGCGTCATTGAAGTCTCGCCCGTCCATTCCGTCAGCCAGGGTGAAGCGGCCCTCGACTCGTCGCGTCGTACGGAACTGGGCCATCGAGGGCAGGTGCAGCGGATAGAGGTCCTGCCGACCATCTTCGCCGAGTTCCGCCTGCTGCTCAGCGTAATGCTCCCTCAGCAGGCGACGGCCTTCGAGGACGAACTCGGTCACCTCGCGCCCGTCGGTGCCGCGGAACTTGCGCATGCCGTCCGGGTGGCCCTGGCCGGTGTTCCCCGCCCCCACGCGCACCGAACGGCGCAAAGGCGCAGCCGAGCCCTGCTCGGCGGCCTGGCGGGCCGCGTCCAGTGAGGCCTCCAGCGCCCAGAGCGAGAGCCAGTTGTCCTGCTCGATACACGGCGCACCGGCGCGAAACGCCACGTCGGCATCGCCCGTGGCGTCCACGATGCATCTGGCGCTCAAGCTGCCGCGCCCGCTCTTGTTCTCCACCTCCAGGCCCGATATTCGGTCGCCTTCGATGACGGGCAGGCAGACGAGAGTGTCCAGCCACAGGTCCACGCCGGCCTCGGCAAGCAGTTCGTCCAGTGCAAGGACGAGCGAGGCCGGAGAGAAGCGCACCGAGTAGCGGCGGCCGCCCCACTTGGGTTCGGGTTCGCGCCAGGTCTCAGGTATGTCTCCGGGGCCGTACTTCAGGCTGGAGTGAAGCAACTCCTCCGCCAGGCCGAAGGTCACCTGCTGGCCCATGCCGTCGCACAAAGGGGTGTACGTCAGTATCAAGCCGCTGGTTGCCAGCCCGCCGGGCTTGATGGTTTTCTCGACCAGCGCCGTGCGCAAGCCCCGGCGTGCAGCCGCCAGCGCCGCCGCCACGCCGGCCACCCCGCCGCCGGCCACCAGCACGTCGAACTCCTTGTGGAACTGCATCGTCGCTCCGTCCTCCAGGAACAGTGGACGGGCATTATAGGGCACGTGAGAGGGCTCCTGCGAACCCGCGCATTTGACAGGGCCAACCCGCCCGCTCACAATCCTGCCCTGTGATGGGCATGACCAGAGCCATGGTGACGGTTGCTGCGCTGCTTCTGCTGGGAGGGTCAATGGTGCGCCCTGAACGTCCCGACACTGCCCGCATCAGGATTCACCCTGGGAACCCGTTCCACTGGGAATATGCCGGGGAGCCGCTGCTGCTGCTCGGAGGATCGAGCGAGGACAACCTGTTCCAGGTGCCCGAGGTGTTGGAGGAGTTGGACGCACTGGCGGAGGCCGGGGGCAACTACGTGCGCTGCACCATGTCCAGCCGCGACGAGGGCAACGCCTGGCCCTTCGTGCGAGACGAGGATCTCTACGACCTCACGCGGCTGAACCCCGAATACTGGCGCCGCTTCGAGACGTTCCTGGACGCGACAGAGGAACGGGGCATTATCGTGCAGATTGAGCTGTGGGCTACCTTCGACTTCTATCGCGGCAACTGGGCACGCAACCCGTTCAATCCCGCCATGAACATCAACTACAGCGCCGAGGAAAGCGGCCTGCCCGTGGAGGTGAACAGCCACCCGGTCAAGACGGAGAACCCGTTCTTCTGGTCGGTCCTGGCCGAGGATGACCGCCGGGTCGTCCTGCGTCACCAGGAGCGATTCGTTGACGAAGTGCTCGCCCGCGCCCTGCCCCATGCGAACGTTCTGTACTGCATGGACAACGAGACATCAGTGACGCCCGAGTGGGGCAGGTACTGGTCGGAGTATGTCAAACGGGCGGCGGCGGAGGCAGGCGTCTCGGTGCAGACCACGGAGATGTGGGACCCGCACGACCTGGACCATCCGATGCACCGGGCGACCTTCGACCATCCGGAGACCTACAGCTTCGTTGACATATCGCAGAACAACCATAACACCGGCCGGGCGCACTACGAGGGGGCTCTGAAGGTGCGCCGGATGCTGGCCGAGACCACGCCTCGCCCGATGAACTGCGTGAAGACGTACGGCGCGGACACAGGCCGCTACGGCAGCACGCGGGACGGCGCGGAACGGTTCTGGCGGAACATCTTCGCCGGCGTCGCCGCCGTGCGCTTCCACCGCCCGGGCTCCGGCATAGGGGCCAGCGATCTGGCACTGCGCATGGTGCGCAGCGCGCGGGAAGTGACGGATGCGCTGGACCTGGTGCGCTGCCAGCCGGCGCCCGAGTTGCTCGATGCGGCGGGCGACAAAGAAGTCTACTGCCTGGCCGAGCCGGGCCGGCAGTATGCTCTGTACTTCCCGGCCCCGAACCAGGCGACGCTGGACCTGAGCGATGCGCCACAGGCGATGGGCATGAGGTGGTACGACATTGACGGCGGCACGTGGCGAGAGGCAGAGCCGCTGGGCGGCGGGACGCCCGTGGCGCTGCAGCCGCCCGGCGAGGGACAGTGGGCGGCAGTCGTTACAGCCCGCCGAGAACGCTGATGTTGTAGCCGGTGGCGCTGAGGCGCTGGTTGGCGCGGTAGAGCGGATGCTCGTATCGCCTCATGGCAGCGTCGGAGTCACGGGCGCTTGCGTCAGCGTAGACGCGCACGGTGCCGTCGGGCGAGTAGGCCAGTATCTGCTCCCCCGGTCGGTCCAGGAAGCGCCCCACCATGGCGACCTGTCCCTCGATGCTCCCGACCTGGTCGCCGTCGGCGTCGAGGACCTCGCCGTTGGCACCATGGAGCCCGCGCACAAGCTCATGCCGACCGTCACCGTCCAGGTCCACGGGCACGGTGCGGTAGACGCTGAAACCCAGCTCGAGCGGCTCACCGGTCAGGGCGTCGAACACGAACTCCTCAACGCCTTCGCGGGTGAAGCCAGCCGGCCCGGCCGTCTTGTGACCGATGCGGATGGCCATCGCCACGGGCCGGCCGCCCTCCCCGAGACGAGCGACCCATCCCATGTCCATATGGCCTTCCTCGACGGCTCCCCAGATGCGCCGCCCCCGGTTGTCGTAGAGTGCGACGCGCGGGCTGGCTTCGGGATCACTCTCGCGGCAGGTGTAGACCACCCAGCGGCCCCCCTCGTGGTCCCAGACGGGCTGCACGACGTCGGAATGGCCGCGATAGTGACGCCTGTCGGCACAGAAGCGCTCGTGCCCGTCATCGAGCGCTATGCAGCGCTCACCCCACATGACCTCCTGGTCGCCGTCCGAGTCCAGGTCCACCAGTGGGCACATGTGGCTGCCACGCGCGCCCGGCTCATCGGCCGCGACGTTCAGTTGCCAGCGCGGCTCCAGCCCCCGGCTCCATCCCATCAGGTGCATCGCCTCGTAGGTGCCCTGCGCCGTGACCAGCACCGCCTCGCCGTCGCACGTGCCCCCCAGGATGAAGTTACGGAACATGTGGCTCATGGTCTCGTCGGTGTTGAACCGGGGCCACTGCCACTGGCCGGTCACCTGGCCGGTGCGCGAGTCGGTGCGCTCCAGACGGTAGTTGCTCAATCCCAGCGGATGGTCGGCGTCCGTATTGGCGACCAGCCAGACCTCCTCGACGCCGTCGCCGTTCAGATCGAAGGGGAACACGGGGCAGAACCACACGCCGGGGACCACGCCGGGCCCCAGGTCGCGGTGCCACAGCCGATGCCCATCGGCGCTGATGAGCATGAGCTTCAGCGTGTCCCGCGGGAAGAAGAACATCTCGTGGTAGGGGTCGTCCTCCGCGTCCGCCCCGTAGACGAGCAGCAACGCGGGCGGCCCCTCCCGATCCAACCACACGGGCACGGCCCGCATCTGGCCGAGTTCCTGTCCGACCGAGACCTCCAGCACGCACTGCAGGTCCACCG
>JAWOCH010000223.1:0-4303 GCA_046483865.1 Candidatus Brocadiia bacterium
GCCGCCCCCGGCTGGGAAGGGCCACAGGCGAGGGCGCCTGTGCTACATAAGGATCCTGCGCAGGGAACGGCTCGGCGATTCGTAGGAGTGAAGCCGTGCTTTCTACAGAGCAAATTCAGAACTCGGAATTGCCGTAGTCCGTGATTGTCTGGGGCTTCAGACTTCGTCCATCCGCAGGGGGCGTATCCCCGCCTGGCGGCAGTAGTCCACGATGCGCGGGTCGGTCATCATGCGGCGGTCCCGGTCGCGCTCCTGTGCCACCCGCCTGTATCCATTGTGGCCGAACCGGGCCATCTCCTCGTCGTCATAGCCGGGATGCCCGCCCATGTAGTAGGTCCCCGGCGCCGCTGCCTCCAACCGCGCTTTGAGCCCCTCGATGGGGTCCTCCGTCTCCGCCGGCGCCTCGGGCAGACGAGTGACGCCCTCCGGCCGGAAGATCAGCCCCTCCGCCCGTGCGAACTCCTCCAGACGCGACTCCATGTCCCTGATCCACGACCAGCCCATGTGCGTGCTGAGGAAGGTGACCGTCAGCCCCTCCGAGCGGGCCAGTTCGAGCTGCGCGCGCACCTCCGCCAGCATCTCGTCCGGATCGGGGTCATTGTCGTTCAGAGCCTGAGTGGTCTGGAAGAACTGGCCCTCCTCGTTCACCAGCGAGGGCACCTCGTCCGGCGCCAGCACGGGCCCCCACTTCCAGCGTGGATCGTCCCATTCGGCGTTCAGCGTGCTGTGCAGGCCGACGCAGAGCCCCGGCCGCTCGCGGATCATCGCCGCCGCCTCCTCGAACTCTTCGCAGGGCACCATCAGGTTCGTGTTGCGCATGATGCCCTCGTCGTAGCACTCGCACATGGCCAGGTTGGCGCTGTGGCACATGCCCGAATCGTCGCCCACCGTCACCAGTCGGATGCTTCCTTCGTCCATTGTCGTCTCCCCGGTTCGCGGCCCGCCTGATGCCCTCTTCGATGGGTAGGCGCGGCGTCTCGCCGCGCCGGGTCCGGCGGGACGCCGGACCTGCCTCGTCGGCAACGGGCGGTCACTGGCGCAGCCGCACGGTCTTGATCTCGAACGGGCGGAACGTCAGCGGGATGCCATCCCCGGTCACTTCCAGGTCCGCCTCCTTCTCCTCCAGCATGTTCGTCTGCTCGGCACGCTGGACGGGCAGAGTCGTGTGCAGGACGCAGTCGGTGGCCGTGCGCATGGATTCGTAGAGGCGCACGATGATGTCGCCCGAGCCGTCCTCGGCCGGCTTCACGGTCTCGATGATGACGTTCGGCGCATCCGGTGCGAGCAGGGAGCGCTCCTCCGCCGTCCCCGCCACGACCACGGGCGGGCAGTTCAGCTCGTAGCCCTCCTGCACCAGGCGGCTGCCCACGAGCGGACCGTTCCACGCGTAGAAAGCGTAGGTGAACTCCTGCAGGCCCTTGTCGGCGGTCATGTCGGGGGCCGTGGGCGCCTTCAGCAGCGTCAGGCTGATGCTGTTGCTCTTGACGTTCACGCCGTACTTGCAGTCGTTCAGCACGGCGCAGCCGCGGCCCTCCTCGGCCAGGGCGGTCCACTTGTGATTGCAGACCTCGTATTGATCCGCGTCGAACGGGCGGGAGGCGTGGTTGGGCCGGCGGATGTGCCCGAACTGGATCTCATGGACGCCCTCGCTGACGTGGACGTTGACCGGGAAGGCGACCTTCAGCAGCTTGTGCGTCTCCCGCCAGTCAATGCGCGTGCGGAACTCGATATGCCGACTGCCCCGCCGCAGGACGGCTTCCTGCACCATCTCGCTGTCGTTCAGTTGCCGGCGGATGCGCAGCACGCCGACCAGCGGCCCGGCGGTGACCACCTCGAACTGCGCCTCCTCAGTCAGCGCCACCGGCGTGCGCTCGTACATCCGGTCTATGTCCCAGGGGTCGAACGCGCCCGGCACGTCCCTGTACATCCGCAGCTCGTTGCACGGGCCGGCGGCCAGCTCGCGGCCGGTCTCCTTGTCCACGATGCTGCCGGCGCGCCCGAGCGCGTCGAACTCCACGCGCAGGTGCTCGTTCTCCAGCACTCGCCCGGAGGCGATCGCGTCGCCTTCGGCCGCCCCGGCCGCGCCGGGCTCCAGGGGCGTCCAGCCGCAGGCCGGGATGCGCACCTCGACCATCGTGTCATCCTCGACCTGCTGGGCGGGCAGGTCGGCGCCGTCCATGCCATCCGGCAGCGGCACCAGGGCGGTCCGTTCCCAGGACAGCGAGTTCAGCACGGTGGCCCCCTGCCCTCCACCGGTGAGGGCGGCGGCCGCGTCCTGGCGCACTGCGTCGGCGGTCTCGATGGCTTGCGCAAAGGCCGCCTCGGCCTCCTCGTAGACGCGCCGTATCGAGCTGCCGGGCAGGATGTCGTGGAACTGGTTGGTCAGCACGTGCTTCCAGGCGCCCCCGATGCGCCCGGCGGGGAACTCGAAGTCCGCCAGTGCCGCCGCCGCCGCGCCCCACATCTCCGCCTCGCGGAACGCCAGTTCCGCCTTCCGGTTCCCCCGTTTCGTGCGCGCCTGCGAGGTGTAGGTGCCCCGATGGCACTGGTAGTACAGCTCGCCGACGTAGTTGACGTCGGGCACGCCCCGCTCTTCCAGGTCCCGGAAGTACTCGATCGGCTCGGCCATGCGCACGCGCGGCACGCCTTCCAGGTCTCCCTCGCGCCGCACGTACTCCAGGTGTTCCCGGTTAGGCCCGCCGCCGCCGTCGCCCCACCCAAACGGCATCAGGCGCGTGGAAATGCCGTCCTTCTGCCTCCGCTCTCGCCAGCGATTGATCACGTCCGAGGGGCGCATCTGGGAGTTGTAGTCGTTGCACAGGTGCACCAGCACCTTCGAGCCGTCAATGCCCTCCCAGGTGAACGTGTTGTGCGGGAAAGGGTCGGCGCCCTTGTAGGTCCAGAAGATCTTCGCCGTGCTGAAGTACTTCACCCCGCAGCCGCGCATGATCTGCGGCATGGCCCCGGAGTAGCCGAACACGTCCGGCAGCCACAGCATCTCCGTCTCCCGGCCGAACTCCTCCCGGTAGAACCGCTTGCCCACCAGGAACTGCCGGATCAGGCTCTCCCCGCCGGTGATGTTCGTGTCCATCTCCACCCACGTGCTGCCCTCCGGGACGATGTGCCCGGCGCGGGCGGCGGCCTTCGCCTCTGCGTAGAGTGCGGGGTAGTGCTCTTTGACGCGGCGGAAAAGCTCCGGCTGGCTGTGGACGAACTTGTGCTCCGGATAGCGCTCGGCCAGCCGTATCTGGTTGGCCAGCGTCTTGGCCGCCTTCCGGTCGGTGTGGGCCAGCGGCCAGAGCCATGCCGTGTCCAGGTGCCCGTGGCCGAAGGCATACATCACCGGCGCCGTCGTGCCGTTGGTGCACTCCAGCAGCGGGCGCAGCCGCTCCCGCCCCGCCCTGAGCGTCTCCAGCATCTGCTCCCGCGGCAGTTCCAGGTCCACCACCAGTGTGAACTCCCGCAGCGCCTCGTCAATCTCCGAGACACGCAGGCTGTCCTGGTCCAGGCTCTCGCGCAGGTGGAACAGCGTCTCCAGGTCCATCCACGCCGCGAAGACCTCATCCTCGAACGTCCCGAACGTCGAGCGGCCGACGGTCTGCTGCGCCGCCGGGGGCTCAGGCACCGGCACCCGCCCCGGCACCACCGGGCCGGTGGTCACCGGCGTGGGGCCGTGGCCGGCGTAGGTTTCGACGATTATCTGGTGGGTGGCGCCGGGCTCGGCGGAGTCGGTCAGCGTGACCGGCGGTCCGCCGACGATGCGCCCGTCCACCCACACCAGCAGCTCGCCGCCCGGTTTCAGGTCGGCCTCCAGGCACTGCCCGGCCGCCTCCCCCGGCACCTCGACGGCCGCGCGGAACCAGCCGTACTCCCACTTGCCGCCCCAACGGGCGCCCTCCGGCATGTGGTCGAACGGGCCGTCCAGCGCCTGCTCCGGTGTGAGTTGCTCGTCGGTCACAAAGCCGCTCAGCTCCAGGTCGCCCAGGGGACGGTAGATCAGGCTCTTCAGCGTCTCGCGCCAGTGGCGTATGCGGGGTCGCCATTCGGGTGTCAGCGTCATTGCGGCTCCTTGCGGTGAAGGGGTCGTCTCCAGGCACAGGCCGCCCTTATAGCCGGGCCACAGGCGAGCCGTCAAGCAGATGGAAGCCACGACGGCGCAGCGAGCACGACGAACGGCAACAGCAGTGTCGGCACTTCTCCGCGTTCTCTGCGGATCAACCGCCGTTGGCCGTAGTGTTGACTGCACGGCGGCGGTTGGCGTATAGTGGCCTGTGGGCCGGGCGCCGCCAACCTTCCCCCTGAC
>JAWOCH010000441.1:0-3733 GCA_046483865.1 Candidatus Brocadiia bacterium
GCCGGAGGGCAGGTACGCCATCCGGCTGCACTTCGCCGAGACCTTTGACAGCGTCTACCAGGCGGGCGAGCGCGAGTTCACCGTGCAGGTCGAGGGCAGCCCCGTGGCAGAACGCTTCGACCCGTTCGCAGCGGCGGGCGGCTTCGCGCGACCCGTTGTCGTGGAGGTGCGCGGAGTCTCCGTGACCGACGGCGGGCTGACGGTGGGCTTCCAGCCTCACGTCCAGAGCCCGGAGATCAACGGGATCGAGGTAATGCGTGCAGAGCCCGGTCCGCTCTCCGTGGAACAGGTGCTGCCCGCCGGGCAGCCGGAGCCGGTCTGCGGCTGCGAACCCGTCGAGGCAGGCGACGCAGAGCCGCGTGAGGTCAAGGTGCTCTTCGTGGGGCACAGCTACACCCTCTTCTGGGCGCTTCCGGAGACCGTCGCGGCCCTGATCAACAGCGGACAGTCGGAG
The DNA here is from genome assembly GCA_046483865.1 of Candidatus Brocadiia bacterium. GTDB lineage: Bacteria > Planctomycetota > Brocadiia > SM23-32 > SM23-32 > JAWOCH01. Next base: position 455 of record JAWOCH010000441.1, read on the forward strand.
ATGCGGCTGCGTCCCTCCCGCCGCCTCCACGGCGGCGCGCCGTTGGACTACTTCGTCGACGCCACCGACGCCCTGGAGCAGATCGCCACGGGCGACTACGACTACGTGGTGCTCGGCACCCACGGTTCCGACGCGGCCTGGGAAGCCTTCGCGGAGGCAATACGCGAGGGCGGCGCGGAGCCGATGGTCTACTGCACGTGGTCGCCCCGCTGGGAGCCGCCGGAGGCCCAGGAGGAGGTCACCAGGCAGTTCCGGGCCCGCGCCCGTGAGCTGGATGCCGTGTTCGTGCCCGCCGGGCCGGCGTGGCGCCTGTCGCGGGAGCGCCGGCCGGACATCGGGCTGTTCAACGTCGAGGACGGCCACCACCCCGGCATGATGGGCAGCTACCTGACCGCCTGCGTCTTCTACGGCGTCCTCACCGGGCAGTCCCCCGTCGGCCACCCCTGTCGCGCCACCCTCGCCGGCCAGGTGCCCATCGAGAAGGAGACGGCGGCGTTCCTGCAGGAGACTGCCTGGGAAGCCGTGCAGCGCTTCGGACAGGAAGACGAACCGGCAGACTGAGAGCGGCCCTTACTCCTCGCTCCAGCGCCGCAGCGCGTCCAGCGTGCGCCCCAGGGCTGCCTGCGGCCCGCCCGCCTCGGCGATGGCGTTCTCGGTGTACTCCAGCGTCACCCAGCCGTCGAACCCGCGCTCCCGCAGCAGGCGCATGAACTCCCGCAGCCGCTCCGAGCCGGGGCTGATCACCCGATGGTCCCGCCCCTCGACGACATCGTGCAGGTGCACGTGCGCCGTCCTCCGCAGGAACTTGGCGGGCGGGACGGCGGCCTGCCCGTAGCGCTCGACGGCCAGGATGTAGTGCCCCGTGTCCCAGCAGAGGCCGATCCCGCAGCCGGCCACCACGCTGAGCAGTTCGTCGCAGGTGTCACCGATGCGTATGATCCCCTCCTCGGGCGTCGGCGGAACCTGGTGCTCCGCCACAGGCCGCAGGCGGGGTTCCACTTCGCGCACCGTCCGCTCCAGCGCGGCGAAGAACAGGCCCGAACGCCGCACAAGCTCCTCCCGCAGCGCTTCCTCGTCCACTGCGGCCGGCCGGCAGCCCAACTGCGCCGGATGCAGAACGACCGGCACCACGCCCCCCGTGACGCGCGCCGCCGCCGCGCAGACATCCACTACCGGCTCCACCGCCGGCTGGCAGTCGGCCGTCGGGCCGAACCAGCTCGCCAGCGCGTTGTCCAGCGCACCCGGACCGGGGTGCAGTGCCACCCCCAGGCCGTGCTCGCGGCATGCACGCGCCTCCCGTTCCAGCGGCGCGGCGGCCGGCTGCTCCCCACTCAACTCGACCCCGACGGGGAACTCGACGTACCCGAACCCCAGCCGGGCCAGCAGCGCGTAGGGGCCGCCTTCGACCCGAGGGAACTGCCCCCGCCGGCGCCGCTCCCGCCAATCGAGCGGCACCTTCATGCCCAACTGCGGCGGAAAGACGCCGGCCCGCGACTTGCCCGGAAAACGCGCCATACGACCACCTCTGCTCCCCGAGTCGGTAGGCGCGGCGTCTCGCCGCGCCTTGTCCGGCGAGGACGCCGGACCTACCGCGTTGTTGGTGGGCTATCAGCCTGCGCGCTGACGGAGCTCACGCGCTGATCTCGTCTTCGTAGGACGGGAAGTAGCGGCTGATCACGCGCAGGTCGAACTGCGAGAGGATGGATTCCTTCGGCTCGCGGGCCAGCAGGAACTCGAACGAACGCCGCACCAACTCCTCCTTGCCGATCTGGCCACCGGTCAACTGCTGATGGTATTCATCGTCCACCGTCACACTGTGCCGGGTGCTCCCGGCGTCCTCGGTCACGGTGACCTCGAACAGATCGTTCGCCTGCTTCTCCACGTTGATCATAGTGGCCTCCTTGCGGCTCCCGGCAGACCTTGAACGTCGAGTCATTGTGCTCGGCCAGCCCGGCGATGCCTCCGCCAACCACCGGTAGGCGCGGCGGGGACGCCGGACCTATCGAGGTTCTGGGGGCTGCCGAATGCGAAACACAAGCCTGGCCGTTGGGCGCATATGGTAACCGCACCGAAAACGAGCGCAAACCCGGGCACCCCAGAAAGGAAAAGGGGCGGACATGTCGTCCGCCCCGCGGGGAGTGCAACCGCTTTCTGTCAGCCTCAGTCGTTCACGTCGTCCAGCTCGAACGCGGCAAACACGTCCTGATCCGGTCCGTAATAGAACTGCCCCAGCGAATCGTACCACGGCTGGCTCTGCACCTTGGTTTCGTCATAGACCACGTAGGTGCCCAGGTGGCAGTCCCAGCGAGTGTCGTCGCGGAAAGAACATACTGTAGAGCCGGAAGCCGGGGGGCTGAAGGGATCGTCGGAGTAGATGTCGGTCTCCAGGGGCTTGAGCCACTTGCAGTCTATCTGGGATTCGGTCAGTCTCGGGCTCGGCACACGACCATCGCCGGTGACATCCATGAACTCCACGCTGCCGTCGTAGAACAGCACGACCGCGCCGTATTCGTGGTTGGCGTATCGCTCGGCCGGGAAGTCCGCCGCCGGCTTACCGGTGCGGTCAACCCATTCGCGCCGCGCCAGGTCCATGTCCGGCCCGTCGGCGTAGATGGCCCGGCTCGCCCACGGATTGACCGGTATGTTGGGGTCCATCACGTAGCTGGGATCGTTGGTCAGGTTGACCGTCTCATCCGTGTCGAAGCGCCAGTCCTCGCTGGTCGGATCGTCGTCGTAGTCAATGTCGTTGTTTTTCTCGTCCTTCATCACCCAGTCCACCCCGTCGGGGCCCACAGTCAGATCAGTGGACGGGCAGACAAAAAGCTCCAGCGTCTCAGTGTAGTCCGGATAGAGCTGGGCGAGGGACAGGGAGGAGTCGTAGAAGGTACGGTTGTTGGCCCCGTCGCGCTGGCTCCAGCTCGGTAGCCGGTCTCGATTGTCGTTGCGGTACATGATGAACTGCTTGCCCACGTTACTCTGGTTGCTGATGCACTTGGCCTTCTGCCCCTCCCGCCGCGCGCGGTTCAGAGCCGGCATGAGCATGCCGGCGAGGATGGCGATAATGGCTATGACGACCAGCAACTCAACCAGTGTAAAGGCCCTTTTCATGTTCAGCCTCCGTGAGCCCGCTGGGAATGACTTGATTATCTGTATCTTTTGTTAGTATAAGCCCGCCCCGCGCCGGGGTCAAGAGGCAATCGGCCCTTCGCGGTTCAGACACCGACACAGAAGGTCGAGACTGGCCTAAGGGATGGCCTTCCTGGCTCGCCAGCACACGCG
>JAWOCH010000324.1:0-9298 GCA_046483865.1 Candidatus Brocadiia bacterium
GCTCGGTGTTGTCGTCCCAGTCCAGGTCTATCTGGCTGGCACTGACTGCGGTGGCGGTCAGGTTGGTCGGCGCCGCCGGAGGCGTCGTGTCGGGCTCCTGGGTGGTGGCGCAGGGCTGGTTGGACTCGGCGCTCTCGTTGGCCGATGTGTCCACCGCCGTCACCGTGTAGCAGTACTGCGTCGAGGCCGCAAGGCCCGTGTCGCTGTAGCTGCTGGAGGTGACGTCCGTGGCGATCTGGACGGTGTCGCGATAGACGTTGTAGCTGTCCAGGTCGGGCTCGGTGTTGTCGTCCCAGTCCAGGTCAATCTGGCTGGGGCTCACGGCGGTGGCGGTCAGGTTGGTCGGCGCCGCCGGGGGCGTGGTGTCGCCGCCGTCGTTGCTGTCGCAGGTCTCCACGTTGGACGTGGAGTCATACGTCAGCGTGGCGTGGGTGACGTCGTCCACGCAGAAGGTGACGCTGGTGATGCCGTTGGCCGTGCCGCTTTCGATCACGGCCAGCCCGTTGGCGTCGGTGGCGTCGGAGCCGGAGCCGGTGACGTCGCCGCTGAAGGTGCCGCTGACGGTGGCGTCCTGCACCGCAGCGCCCAGGTTGTCGACGATCACCACTTCGGCCCGCGCCTTGTCCTTGGCCGGGTTGACAGAGACGACCGTCACGGTGATCGAGTCCACGTGCATCGTGGTGGACCCTTCCTGCGTGGTGGCGCAGGCCTGGTTGGACTCTGCGCTCTCGTTGGACGACGTGTCCACCGCCGTCACCGTGTAGCAGTACTGCGTCGAGGGCGAAAGGCCCGTGTCGCTGTAGCTGCTGGAGGCAACGCCCGTGGCGATCTGGACGGTGTCGCGATAGACGTTGTAGCTGTCCAGATCGGTCTCGGTATTGTCGTCCCAGTCCAGGTCAATCTGGCTCTCACTCACTGCGGTCGCCGTCAGGTTGGTCGGCGCCGCCGGAGGCGTCGTGTCACATGTGTCGGTGGTGGCCGACGCCTCGTTGGAGTAGGCGGACTCGTTCTGGGACGTGTCCACTGCGGTGACCACGTAGTAGTAGGCGGTCTCGCAGGTCAGGCCGGAGTCCGAGTAGGCGCTGGAGCCCACGTCGGAAGCGACCTGGCCGTAGGGTCCACCGGCAGTGGTGCTGCGGTAGACGTTGTAGCTGTCCAGGTCGGGCTCGGCATTGTCGTCCCAGTCCAGATCAATCTGTGTGGGACCGGCCATGGTGGCCGACAGGTTAGTCGGCGCAGCCGGGGGCGTCGTGTCGCCCTTCAGCTCGCCGTAGGCGCTGCCGATGCCGCTTATGTTGAAGTAGCAGGTCCCGAACACGTCCTTGTCACCGTCACTGGAGTAGCAGCCGGGGGAGAGGCCGAGGGGACCATAGTCAGCGATCTTGTCCCAGGTGACGGCCTCATCGGTGGAGCGCCAGACGCCTTTGACCCCGCCGACCGTGCCGTACAGGAAGATGGTCGGGTAGGTGGCGCCATCGGCTGCCTTGCCGAAGCATATACTTGTAGCACTGTCCACGCCGCTGACGTAGGCCCAGGTCGCTCCATAGTCGGTGGAGCGCAACAGGCCCGTGGTTCCACATGGGACACAGTTGAAGCAGAACCAGACGTGACCGGCGTTGCCCGCCGTGGCGGAGATGTCCGAGTAGTTCGCACCACCCGGGATGCTGCCGACGGCTGACCAGCTTGAGCCGCCGTCGGTAGTTCTCCAGATCTCGCTGTCGGCCCAGTCGTAGGCGTAGAAGGTGCCTCCGTCCACTCGGTCGGCGGCGAGCGCGCCGTCACCGGGGCCCCAACTGGTCATCAGAGGCTGCCCGAAGCTGGTGCCTGCGCTCCAGGAGCTGCCGCAGTCGGTGGTGGAGTATGCTTTGTTCTGCGAACCATCGTAGATGACGATGTTGTTGGCGTCCGTAGCCGAGACGGCGATGCCGGTCGGCGTGGTGGGCTCGTGCAGTGGAGCGGTGCCGAACAGCGTCCACGTGTCCTGCTGACCACCACTGTTGGAGTAGCCGCTCAGCTCGTCCGACCACTGGTGCGGCGGGCTGTTGATCGCCGCGACGAAGGTGGGGTCTGCCACGCAGTAGTCGCTGCCCCAGCCGTGCTGGTACAGCCAGTTGTTTGTGGAGGGGCTGGCGACCTGCACGCTGTCGTAGGTGGCCGGGTCGGGGTGGTAATAGACGCCGCCGTCCATACACCCGCTGACAACCCCGCCTCCCGGCGGCTTGATGATGTTGTGGGTGGCGTAGCCCTCGCTGCCGTGCGCGTTGCAGGTCCACGCGGCAGTGCCGGTGCTGACATCGAGCTGCCAGAGGCCGTACGCCTCGACGGCCCACAGTTTGTCCTGCACGGCGGGGTCGAAGGCGATCTTGATCCGATCTACACCCGCCCGCTGGGCCTGGGACGCGATGCCATTGTAGTCAACAGTGTAGGGCATCAGCGTCCAGTTGGCGCCCTGGTCGGTCGAGATGTAGGTCTCTGAGTGCGCGTTGACCGCGACGATGCGGTTGGCATCGAACGGGTCCACGGCCACGCCGTAGATGGTGCCCGGGCTGATGTTGGTCCAGCTTCCGCCGGAGTACCTGTTCAGCGTGCCGCCGCTGTCGGCGACGTAGTAGGTGCCGTCGCCGCCGACCTTGGCCGCGCGCGCCCACGTGGTGGGGCCGCCGATGTCCGTCCAGCTCGCACCGGCGTCGGTGCTCTGGTAGACGCCCTGCCCCGACACAGTGGCGTAGATGACGTTGGTCAGACCGCCGCTGGTGCCGGAGTTGGGGTCGAAGTCTACGCAGGTGACGCCTTCCCCGTTGTTGGGCACGGGCACGTCGGTGACCTGCGACCAGTTCTGGGCGCCGTCGGTGGTGACCCAGAGCCCGTCCTCCTGCGATCCGAAGTAAACGCAGTTCTCATCGGCGGGGTCCACAGCCAGGCGGGGGCCCGACTGGCGGGCCGTGCCGTTGGGGGCCATGAACAGGTTCAGCGTGCCGCCGTTGGGCAGCGTCCAGGTATCGCCCTGGTCGGTGCTCCGGTAGACGTTGCCCAGGTCGCTGCCGGCCAGATTGTCCCTGTGGGCCACGTAAGCGACACTGGCATTGGTGGGGGCGCCGACGATGCTCAGCGCGTTGGGGCTCTCGCCGGGCACCACCACAATCGGCACCCACTTCTGATTGGCCTCGTCCCAGCGGTAGGGGCAGGCCGTGTCGCTGTTGTTGTAGACAGGCCCCGTCCCGCTCGGGTGAACATAGATGTTGGTGAACCAGGTCCATCCGCCGATCTTGACGAAGTCCCACGTGTAGTTGCTGGTGAGGTCGGCGCCAGCGGCGCCCTGCGGCTGCCAGGCGACAAATCCGACTACCGCAACCACGACCAGCATAATGAGGCACAACTTACTCGTGCGTGATACGCGCATCGCACTTCCTCCTCAGATCTCGTGAGCGACCTGGTGGCAGGTCGCCTCATCTCGCGCACTGCACACCGCCGACGGCGGCGCATGCGCGGGTGCGGCCCGCTTGGGGCCCGACAACACGGCGACTCGTCCAGAGCCGCCTTCCGTCCTCCGCATCACCTCCTTTCTGAGGGAACTCCAGGACCCTCTATCCGCGTGCCGCGCCGCCGGCCACGCCGACGACGGGCAAATAGCCCAAAAAACCAGCGCGCAACTGCGTGAGGCCCCGGGCGCTGTCACAGGCCCCCACCGTTGCGCGCCCCGTTTGCGACGCTTCCACATCCCGCGCTGCCGCACCCTCCCACAATGCAGCTTGCCAGCGCGGGCTATCCTCAGCCCTGAGAAATGCCTCCACTCATCTATCGGCGTGCTGACTGCCGCCGTTTCGGCGGCCCGCTAAACCCCTTTATAACCGCTCGGGCCCGCTTTGTAAATAGCAGAAACGTAGGTTGTCTTGACGAATACGTAGGTATGCAGCGCAGCAGAGAGACCGGGGCACTTGACATGGCCGGGGCGCCTTGCGATAGTAAGTTACCTTCCACGTGTGGTTTCCAGACGGCGAGCAACCTATGCCAGGCAACGACGATCTGCCGGACTTCCGGCACAAGCGCAAGGTGCTTTTCGGCGAGAAAACCTCCCGCGAGGAGCTGCGGGAGATGGGCAGCCGGTTCATGGAGCACCAGCGCTATGACGACGCTCTCGAGTTCTTCCAACGCGCCGAGGCGCAAGACCTGGTGCGGCAGATCGTCCGAAGAGCCATCGAGAGCGGCAACACCCCCCTGCTGATGCGGGCGAAGAAGATTCTGGAGGAGGACGTTGCCGAGGAGGAGTGGAACGAGGTAGGCCAGGCCGCAGAACAGGCCGGCCTGTTCAGCGCCGCCCACCTGGCCCACCGCCAGGCCGGCCACGAGGGGGAGGCGGAGCGGCTGCGCCGGAAGATGGCGGAAGTCCAGGAGCTGGAGGCGCCGACCGTCGAGCCCGTGGAAGAAGCACACGATGGAAACGGCCGCGGTGAACACGACGCGGGGTTGATGCACTAATGGTTGATCTTGGGCCTGCCGCCTGGAAAGGAACCGGTAGGTCCGGCGTCTCGCCGGACAGAGCGCGGCGTGGACGCCGCGCCTGCCACCAGGTAGCTGACAGTGCAGTCCAGGAGGACGACGGCGTGCTGGTTGAGGCCGAAGACCTGACCAGATACTACGGCAGTTTCCTGGCCGTGGACCACATCAGCTTCAGCATCGGCCGGGGGCAGATCGTCGGCCTGCTCGGGCCGAACGGCGCGGGCAAGACGACGACCATCCGCATGTTGACCGGCTTCCTGCCGGCCACCGAGGGCGCCGCCCGCATCGCAGGCAACTCCGTGCGCGAGCAGCCGCTGGCCGTCCGGCGCCACATCGGCTACATGCCCGAGAACAACCCGCTCTACCCCGAGATGCGCGTGCGGGAGTACCTGGCCTTTCGCGCCAACCTGAAGGGCGTGGCCCGCAGGCAGCGTAACGCACGCATAGAGGACTGCATCGGCCTGTGCAGCCTGGGAGATGTGGCCCGGCAGGTCATCGGCACCCTCTCGAAGGGCTACCGCCAGCGGGTGGGACTGGCGGATGCCATGCTGGCCGAGCCGGACGTGCTGATCCTGGACGAGCCCACCATCGGGCTGGACCCCAACCAGGTGCGCGAGGTGCGGCACCTGATCCGCGACCTGGCCGGAGAGCACACCGTCCTGGTCTCCACCCACATCCTGGCCGAGGCGGAGGCCATTTGCGAGCGCGTTCTGATCATAGATGACGGCCGCATCGTGGCCGACGACACGCCCCACAACCTGGCCGACCGCATCCTGCACGGGGCGGTGACCGTGGAGGTGAGCGGCGACGCGGAGCAGATCACCGCCGCCATGTCCGCCCTGGACCAGGTCGAGCACGTCCACCTGGTCCATAGCAACGGCTGGCATACTTACCGTCTGGCCACGGCGGGCGGCGCGGACGTGCGGGAGGCCGTCTTCCAGACGGCAGTGCAGAACGGCTGGACGCTGCGCGAGCTGAGCTGGGCCAGGGGGTCGCTGGAGGATGTGTTCCACCGGCTCACCATCGGCCGCCGGCGGGAGGAGCTGGCCGAAGCGGAGACGGAGGAGGAGTCATGAGCCAGGCTGCTGAGGGCCATGAACTGCTGCGATGGGAGGAGCTGGGCCGCGGCTCGCCCGGGCGGGCCCTGGTCAGCGCCGCGGCGCAGCTCGTGCGCGACCCCGGCGGCTTCTTCGGCCGGATGGCCAGATCCGGGGGGTTGAACGAGCCCCTCGTGTTCTTCCTGACCATGCTGGGGGCGCTGGTGGTCGTGGCCTTCCCGGCAGCGCTGAGCTACTTCGGCCTGACGGCGCCCGACGCCTCCGAGGTTCCCGTCCGCGTCTATCAGTGGCACGCCCTGCCGCCCAAGGCGACGGGCGTGATGCTGGGCCTGCTGCCGGAGGTGCTGGTGGTCGGAGCGGTGCTGGCGGTGCTGTCCGGTTCGCTGTTCTATCTGCCCGGCAGGGCCTTCGGCGGCGGGCGCTGGGAGGGGTCGGTCAGCGTCTGGCTCTATGCCCTGGGCGCGGCGCTGTTGCCGATGACGGCGGCGGCGGGCGTGCTGCTGCTCATCTCGCTGGCAGGCTACCTGCTGAGCATTCCGCTGCCGACGGTGCAGGAGCCGGCAACGCGCGCGGCAAGGGTGGCGGCCATGGCGCTGCTGCCGGCCGGCGGGCTGGTCGGACTTGTAGTACTGGTGCGGAACCTGGTGACGGGCTGCGCGCGGGCGTTCGGGCTGGACGCCGTGCTGGGTCCGGCCGCCGCGCTTTCGGGATTGCTGCTGGTGGCCGTCACGCTGGCCGTCTGCGCGGGGAGCTTCCGCTACTGGGGCTTCCGGTGGGGCCTGCTGGTCAGCGGTGCGGCCGTGGCCGTCACGATCCTGATCGCCGTGCTGGGCCGACGAGGCGTGACTGAAAACACAATCGGTGCGTAGACCATGGTCAACGTTTCCGTCATCACCAAGCGCGAGTTGGGCACCTACTTCCTGTCCCCCATCGCCTACGTGGTGCTAACGGCGTTTGCGCTGATGCAGGGCATTCTGTTCTCCCTGTCGGTCAGCCCGCAGCTTGATCCGGGGATGGGTGTGCAGTATGCGTTCACGATTCCGGTCTACCTGCTGGTGCTGGCGGCGCCGGTGCTGACCATGCGCCTGCTGAGCGAGGAGACCAGCCGCGGCACCATCGAGACGCTGATGACGGCGCCGGTGACCGAGCTGGAGGTGGTGCTGGGCAAGTTCACCGCCGCGCTGATCTTCGCCGTGGTCATGTTTCTGCCCGTCCTGGGCGCGGTGGCTTACCTGCGCATCCTGGGCCCGCTGGACGCGGGCACGGTGCTGTCCAGCTTCCTGGGCCTGTCTCTGCTGACCGGGGAGCTTCTGGCCATCGGGATGCTGTGCTCCGCGCTGACGCGCATCCAGATAGCCTCGGCCATCATGAGTTTCGCTGTGCTGATCGGGTTGTATTTCCTGTGGTTCCTGGGTCGGGACTCGACGGCGGCGTGGGCGCGCGTGCTGCGCTACGCGGCGCCGCCGTGGCACTACTTCAGCTTCCTGAAGGGCGTGGTGGACACCCGCGACCTGACCTACTTCGTGGTCAGCACGGGCGCATTCCTGTTCCTGACGGTGCGTGCGCTCGAGCTGAGGAGGTGGCGTTGAGGCGCATAGAGGCACGCAAAACGCCGCGCTGGCGAGTGGTGGTGCGCGCGGGCATTCTGCTCGGGCTGGTGCTGCTGGTCGCCGGGTTCGTCGTGCGCGACATCCGGGCACGCGCGTTCGTCCAGAAGGACTACGTCGCATGGGCCCTGTGGGCACTAGGCGCCGTGCTGACGGCGGGCGGGCTGGCCCTGGAGTGGCGCAACCTGCTGAGGATGGTCAAGGGGCGCAACGCCGCCGAGCGAGTCAACTTCGGCCTGGTGGTCGTGCTCAGCCTCGCCATGGCCGGGCTCATTTGCTACATCAGCACCCGCCGGTTCACACGCATGGACTGGACCGGCGGCGCCGAACACCGCCTCCACTCCCAGACCGAGAACATCCTGGAGGCACTTGACCGCGATGTCCGGGCCGTCGTTGTCTACCGCTCGATGGAGCCCTGGGACGTCACCGTGTTCGGATGGGTTCACGACATGCTGGAGGAGTTCACATCCCGCTCCCCGCAGATCAAGGTGGAGACGATTGACCTGAACGCAGCCGGCAGTCAGCGTCGGCTCGACGACCTGCTGGTCGGCCTCGGGGTGCAGGACCTGGTCGCGCCGTGCGTGGTGATGGCCACCGAGGAGACCCACGAGGTCATCCCGTTCGAGAAGATGGTCGAGGGCGGCCGGGGTCCGATGGCGATGCCGGATACGTTCAGCGGCGAGGCGGCCTTCAGCAGCGCCCTGGCCAAGCTGACCGAGCGGCGCCAGGCCGTCGTCTACGCGCTGACCGGCCACGGCGAGCGCCCCCTGGAGGCAGAGGGGGCGCAGCCTTCCGGCGCAGCTTCTCGCAGCATGTCCAGGATCGCACAGGCGCTGGAGAAGGACCTCTACAAGGTGAAGCCCCTGAATCTGGCCCTCGAGGGGCGCGTTCCGGAGGACTGCGCCGCGCTGATCATAGCCGGGCCCCGCGCGCCGCTGCAGGGCGCCGAGATCACCGCGATACGGGAATACCTGGACGAGCGCAGCGGCTCGGCGCTGGTCATGGTTGATTCCACCTTCAGCCCCGGCGTGGAGACGAACATCGGCCGACTGCTGGAGCCCTACGGCATCCGCGTGCGCGACGGGGCGGTCGGCGTCAACCCACAGCTCTACCTGACCGGAGCCGGCCTCCAGGGAGTGGCCGAGGCCACCGTGCCGGTGGACATGCAGCGACTGCCCGACCACGAGGCCGCAACGGACGTGAAGTTCTACAACGTGGTCCTCGAGCGGCCCTGCCCGCTGGAGATCGCCGAAGGGCAGCCCCGCGCCGGGCTGCGGACGCGCCAGTTGCTGACGGGCGTGTCCTCGAGCTGGGGCGAGACGGATTTCGAGTCCGTCAGGCAGCAGACCGCCGAGTTTGAGCCGGCCGAGGACGTAGGACGGCCGGTCGTGATCGGCGTGCTGGTCGAGCCCCAGCCACAGGCCCCGACCGCGCCGGGAACGGAACCGGAGGAAGGGCCCAGGATTGTCGTGCTGGGCAGCTCAAACTTTTTCCTGGACCACGTGGTCCAGATGGTGCGCGGGAACCTGTTCCTGGTCGCCAACAGCATCAACTGGATGGCCGGGCGGTCGCACATGCTCGGCATTCCGCCCAAGAGCATGGAACTGGACTTAGTGCGCGTGTCCTCCGCCGAGCTGCTGGCCTCGCGCTACGTGTTCATCGGCGCAATACCCGCGGCCATCATCGCCTTGGGCATAGGCGTATGGTTCACACCCCGCCGGTGAGGAGGACCCGTCCTGCCCCAACAGCGGGTAGGCGCGGCGTCCCGCCGCGCGTCGTCCGGGTCCGGCAGGAGTTCAGCATGCTCAACAGGGCAACAGCGGAGGCAGGAACTCCGACGCAGCAACCATGAAGAAATCCACCCTCATATTGCTGGCCGTCGTCGTGGTGCTCGGCATCGTAGCCTACTCCCTGTCGCGCGGCCCCGCCTCGGACGAGCTGCGCCGCCAGCGCACGCAACTATTGCCCCATCTTGACTCCGACAAGGTGATCGGGCTTGCGATTGAGTCGGACGACGCGCGCATCCTCTGCCGACGTCGGGAGGGAGAGGAATGGGACCTGGCCGATTGGGACATCGTGGAACCCATCCAAACGCGCGCCGAGTCCTGGCGCGTCCGCAACGTGGTGAACCGCCTG
>JAWOCH010000378.1:0-8638 GCA_046483865.1 Candidatus Brocadiia bacterium
CACCATCGGCAGCAAGGAAGGCCTGAGCCACCTGGCGCTGGTGCTGGTGGAGCCGGGCCAGACGGCGCTGGTGCCGACGCCCGCCTTCCCGCCGCACCTGCACAGCGTGGCCCTGGCCGGCGGCGACGTGGTGACCGTGCCCATCTCGAATCAGCCGGAGCTTTTCGACCGCCTGGACCAGATGGTCCCGGAGCTGGAGCCCACGCCCCGGTTCCTGCTGCTGAACTTTCCCCACAACCCCACCACGCTGACCGTGGAGGCGCCGTTCTTCGAGCGGGCAGTCCAGTTCGCCCGCGAACACGGGATACTGATCGTCCACGACTTCGCCTACAGCCACATGACCTTCGACGGCTACCGGGCGCCCAGCTTCCTGCAGACTCCCGGGGCGAAGGAGGTGGGCGTCGAGTTCTCCTCCATGTCCAAGAGCTTCAACATGGCGGGCTGGCGGGTGGGGTTCTGCGTCGGGCGGGAGGACGTCGTGCAGGCGCTGTCCCGCATCAAGGGCTACTACGACTACGGCATGTTCATGCCCGTGCAGATCGCCAGCATCATCGCCCTGCGCGAGTGCATGGAGGAGGTCCACCGCCAGGCGGCGCTGTACCAGAGCCGGCGCGACGTGCTGTGCCGCGGCCTGAACCGCATCGGGTGGCCAGTGGAGAAGCCGCGCGCCACCATGTTCGTCTGGGCGCCGGTGCCGGAGGACTTCCGTGAGATGGGTTCGGTGGACCTGAGCTTCATGCTGCTGGAGGAGGCCAACGTAGCCGTGGCGCCGGGCGCCGCATTCGGCGAGGCCGGCGAGGGCCACGTGCGCATGGCGCTGGTGGAGAACGAACAGCGCCTGCGCCAGGCCGTTCGCCAGATAGGGCGCGGGCTGCGCGCGCACCGCGAGTAGAGGATCGTATGGCCGTAGAGACCGACAGGAGAACGTTCGCGCGCGGCGGCGTGCATCCCGACGGGCGCAAGGAGCGCACCCGGGGCGAGCCGTTGCGCGTGTCCCCGCCGCCGGAGCGCGTCGTGCTGCCGATGGTTCAGCACATCGGTGCGCCGGCCGGGCCCGTCGTGGAGAAGAAGGACACCGTCGCCAGGGGCCAGCTCGTCGGGGAGGCCCAGGGCTACGTCAGCGCCAACATCCACTCGCCAATCAGCGGCACCGTGGTCGCCGTCGAGGAGCACGTCTACAACGTCACCGGCGCGCTGGTGCCCGCCGTAGTTGTCGAGAACGACGGGGAGGAGCGCTGGGCCGAGGGGACCAACGAACCCCAGGACGTCGGCGCCATGCCGCCCGACCACATGGTGGAGCTGGTCCAGCAGTGCGGCGTGGTCGGCCTGGGCGGGGCCACCTTCCCCAGCCACGTCAAACTCAACCCGCCGGAGGACTCGCCCGTCACCGACGTGTTCGTCAACGGCACCGAGTGCGAGCCCTACGTGACCGTGGATCACCGCCTGATGCTGGAGCGGCCCCAGGAACTGCTGGACGGGCTGAAGCTGATCATGCACATCGTCGGCGCCGGGAAGGGCTGGATCGGCATCGAGCTGAACAAACCGGACGCCATCGAGCTGCTGAGCCGCACGGTCGAAGGTGAGGCCGACATAGAGGTCGCACCTCTGGAGGTGCGCTACCCCCAGGGCGCCGAGCAGCAGCTCATCACTGCCGTGACGGGGCGTGAGGTGCCCGCCGGCGGCGGGCTGCCCTCGGATGTGGGCTGCCTGGTGCACAACGTGGCCACCACGCTGGCCATCCGCGACGCCGTGCGCCTGCGGCGCCCGCTGATCGAGCGGCCGGTCACGGTGACCGGTGACGGCGTCGAGGAGGCGGGCAACTTCGTCGAGCGCATCGGCACGAACATCGGCGACATCCTGCGCCGCCAGGGCATCCGGCAGGGAACCAACCAGCTCATACTGGGCGGCCCGATGATGGGCATCGCTCAGGGCAGCCTGGACGTGCCGCTGATCAAGGGCAATAACTGCCTGATCCTGCGCCGCGAGATGGAAGTGCCGCCGCAGCGCGCATGCATCCGTTGCGGGCGCTGCGTGCAGCACTGCCCCCTGGGCCTGGTGCCGGGCGATCTGAGCATGGCCGTCGAGCGTGGCGATTGGGAGGCGGCGCGGGAGATGAACCTGCTGGAGTGCAAGGAGTGCGGCTGCTGCGCCTATGTCTGCCCGGCCAGGCGGCGCATCGTGCAGCAGATCAAGCTGGGCAAGGCCGAGCTGCGTCGGCGCCAGATGAAGGAGCAGCAGTGAGCAGCAGCCCGGACGAGCAAGCCGTTGCCGGCCAGGACAGACTGCTGGTCAGCATATCCCCCCACCTGCGCGCTCCGGAGGGCATCTCCGGCATCATGTGGAACGTGGTAGCCGCGCTGGTGCCCGCGGTCGCCGTGAGCATCTACTTCTTCGGCCTGGACGCCGTCCGGGTTTACGTGATCAGCATCGCCGCGGCGGAGGCGACGGAGCTGGTCTGCCTGCGGTTGCGCGGCCGGCCCCTGGCCCACGCCGCCGACGGCAGCGCCTTCGTGACCGGCCTGCTGCTGGCGATGGTAATCCCGGCCAGTGTCGCGTCCTACGTGCCGGCGGTGGGGGCGGTGTTCGCAGTGGCCATCGCCAAGCATGCATTCGGCGGCCTGGGCAACAACATCTGGAACCCCGCGCTCGCGTCGCGCGTGTTCCTGCAGTTCGCCTATGCCCAGCAGATCAGCCTGTCCGCCTGGCCCGTGCCGCGGGCGCTGTGGGGCAGGGCGGCCGACGCAGTGACGCAGGCATCCCCGCTGGCCGACGCCACCGTCAGAGGCGCTTACGGGTACCTCGACCTGCTGTTCGGCAACGGCGTGCCAGGTTGCATCGGGGAGACCTCCAAGATCGTGCTGCTTGTCGGCGGGCTCTACCTGATTGCGCGCAACATCGTGGACTGGCGCATCCCCGTGGCCTACATTGGCACCGTATTCCTGCTCACGTGGGTCCTGCCCGTGCCGGAAGGTGCCCCCGGCTGGGCGGGCGATCCCCTCTACCACGTCCTGTCGGGCGGCCTCATGATCGGCGCGCTGTTCATGGCGACCGACATGGTGACCACCCCCGTCACGCCGCGCGGGCGGGCGGTTTTCGGCATAGGATGCGGGGTGGTGGTGGCCCTGGTGCGCCGATACGGCGGCTACCCGGAAGGGGTCGCTTACTCCATCGTGCTCATGAACACCTGCACACCGCTTATTGACCGGTGGCTGCGGCCCCGGATCTACGGTTCACGCACAGCAAAGCCAGCGACGAGGGCTGCCTGATGGCTGCATTCGAATCCGAACAGGCCGCGCCGCAGGCGCGGGACATGCGCAGCCTTCTGCTGCGCGGCGTGCTGGTGCTCACCTTCATCTGCCTGGGAAGCGGCCTTGGAGTGGGGCTGCTCTTCTGCTCGATGGAGGATAACATCGAAAACAACCGGCGGAAGGCGTTCCTGGCCACTCTCCAGGTCGTGCTGCCGGAGGCGTCGGCCGAGCAGACGGTGGGCGAGTATCCCGGCACTGTGCCGCTTGAGAAGAGGATATTCCGCAGCGAGACCTCCGACGGCGTGCTCTACGCCGGCATGGGCGCCGCGCAGGGATACTCCAGCGAGATCAAAGTCCTGGTCTCGGTCCGGGCGGAGGAGGCCGGCCGCCCGCTCGGCGAGGACCCCGTGATCCACCGCATGGCCGTGGTCAGCAGCCAGGAAACGCCCGGACTGGGCGAGAACATCAATCTCGTGGAGAAGGACGTCTCGGTCTGGGGCGCCGTCGCGGGGGAGAGGTCCACCCCCGGCCGCCCCTGGTTCCAGGAGCAGTTCAGCGGCAAGCGGCTCAGCGACCTGATCGTCGAGACCACGCGCGAGACCGAAAAGATAGCGGCCGTCACCGGCGCCACCATCAGCAGCACGGCCGCCACCGAGGCCACCCGCCGCGCCGTCAACCGGATCATCGAACGCACCAGGGAAGTCTACGGCCAATGACCGAACCGCACGAACTGAAGCGACGCGTCGAGGCGCTGCTGTTCAGCTCCGACAAACCCCTCGGCACCGGTCGCATCGCACGCATCGTCCAGGCGGACGACGGCCGCCAGGTGCGCTCGATCATCGAGGAGCTGGCGGGCGAGTACGACGCCGAAGGCCGGGCGTTCTGCGTCGAGGAGATCGCCGGCGGCTTCCAGGTGCTGACCCGCCCGCAGTTCGGCCCTTACGTGCAGAAGCTGCACGAGGACCGCCGCCAGGACAGCCTCAGCAACGCCGCACTCGAGACGCTGGCCATCGTGGGCTACCGTCAGCCGATCACACGGGCCGAGGTCGAGGACATCCGCGGCGTGCAGTGCGGCCACATCCTCCGCTCCCTGGTCGAGAAGCGCCTCATCCGCGTTACCGGCCGGGCGGACGACCTGGGCCGGCCCATGCTCTACGGCACCACGCGCCAGTTCCTGGAGGCGTTCGGGCTGAAGTCGCTCGACGAACTCCCCCGCCGCTCGAAACTCACCCAGCCTGACGACGCCGCCGAGGGCGCCGAATCGGAGTGACCGGCCGCCCTGCATGGTGGCCGGAATGTGGCACGGCCGCCCCCGGCCGTGACCAGACGGAATCCCTCGTTGACGAGCGCGGGCCCTGCGACTACAATACGCCCGTTTGGTGGCGATCTTTTCGAGAAGGTAGGTCCCGCGTCCTCGCCGGACAAGGCGCGGCGAGACGCCGCGCCTACCGGGGAGGAGAGTGGGCGCCCGCAACCCGAGGCACACCATGCACACCCGCAAACTCCGCGACGCCGTCCACGGGGACATCCACCTGACCGACGCCGAGGTGGCCCTGCTGGACACCCCACAGATGCAGCGCCTGCGCGGCATCCGCCAGCTCGGCGCCACCTACTACGTATACCCCAGCGCCCACCACACGCGTTTCGAGCACTGCCTGGGCGCCTGCTGGATGGCGAAGGCCATCCTGGAACGCGCCGAGGCGGACGGCGGGCTTGACCTGCCGCCGGTCGAGCGGCAGGCCATCTGCCTGGCGGCGCTGGTGCACGACGTCACGCACATCCCCTTCGGCCACACCTTCGAGGACGAGCGCCGACTCCTGCCCCGCCACGACCGCAGCCCGGCGCGTTTCGATATGCTCCTCGGCGACACGGAGCTGGGCGAGCGCATGAGGGCGAGCGAGGCCGGACGGCTGGCGCTGGAGGTGCTGCGCCCCGGCGGCGAGCTGCCCCCCGAACGGCGCTACGTGCGGGACGTGGTCAGCGGCACGATCTGCGCGGACCTGCTCGACTACCTGAAGCGGGACAACTACTTCTGCGGGCTGTCCTACGAGTTCGACGAGCGGCTGTTCCACTACTTCCGCGTCGAGGACGGGCGGCTGGTGCTCGACCTGCATCGGGGCGGCCTGTTGCGGCGCGACGCGTTGACCGAGATCACCAACCTGCTGCGCATCCGCTACGTGCTGAGCGAGCGCGTCTACTACCACCACGCCAAGATCGCCGCCGGGGTGATGGTCAGCAAGGCCGTCGAGCGCGCCCTGCGGGCCGGTCTGACCGAGCGGGAGCTGTGCACGCTGACCGACGGCTCGCTGGTCCACAGCCTGCCGCAGCGGTTTCCGGACGACCCGGCCCTCTGCGCCCTGGTGGACCGGTTCCGCAACCGCGCCCTGTTCAAACGCTGCTACATGGCCTCGCGACGCATCGGCGAGGAGGCGGTGGAGGAGGCAGTGCGGTGCTACCACCTGAACGAGGACGGCGCGCGCGACGAGACCGAGCGGCACATAGCCGAGGAGCTGGGCGCCCGGCCCCATCAGGTGGCCCTCTACTGCGCCCCCTCCGGCATGGCGCTCAAAGAGGCCGACGTCCCCGTCACCATGCCCGACGGCCGCATGGAACCGCTGAGTTCGCTGAACACCGAAGAAATCCGCGTCCTCCAGAACCAGCACAAACAGCTCTGGCGCCTCTACACCTTCATATCCCCTGACGCCCCCGGCCAGGAGAGTGCAGGCAAGGTATGCGAACACGTAATCGGCCACCCGAACGAGTTGCCGGCAGAACGGAGTCTGGATTCCGAATTCTGAAGTAACCCCTTGTGAACCACGGAGACACGGAGGACACGGAGAACGACGACTACTGGGGATAACGACAACGGCAAAGGATTAACCGCAGAGGGCGCGGAGGGCGCAGAGGTGTCACGGCAACGGCGGCAAGGCGGGGTCTACCACGTGGGGACCGCGAAGTTGAGGAACTGGGGGAACGGCTTGGAACCACAGATGAACGCAGATAAACGCAGATGTACAACGGCAGAACGGCAAAGGATCAACCGCGGAGGGCGCAGAGGTGTCACGGCAACGGCGGCAAGGCGGGGATCTACCACGGAGACACCGTTCGACAGGCTCACGGCCCTGAGCACGTCGAAGGGCGACGAGCACTCCGTTTGTCCAGATCTTACGTTGTGCTCGTTGTGTCGTTGTGGTGAATTCTGCCGTTGCCGTTCTCCGTGTCCTCCGTGTCTCCGTGGTTCAACTTAATTGCCCCCGCAGTTCCTCCACCTCTCCGTCCCTGCGGTGATACCCCATCTCCCCCACCATCTCTTTGGCCTTCCCGTAGTGCCCCGCGCCTCGGCGGAATCCCCCCGCCCGCAGGGCGTGCGCCCGGCGGACGGGTTCCGTGAAGCCGGTCCGGGGGACCTGCCCTCGACCCCTGACGCTTGACGCCGGGATGCTATACGCCTATACCGATACACATGGCCCGCGGCCCACAGACTGATACTCCGGTGCGGAGAGCCAACCTGCCGGCGCCTGCCTCGCTGTCCGGCCCATGTCCGCCCCTCAAGGGCTCTGACGAAACAAACCCCCCTGGAGGCGATGCATGGCCACCTGAGCAGGTCGGCTGCTCACCGGGGCCGCTTGGTCTCGTAGCCCTCTCTGGAGGGCACGTCGCCGCGGCGGTGCCATACGTTGCCGCTGCCGGCGGTGGTGTAGACGGCGGCGCCACGCTGTTGCAGGGCGTCCAGCAGGGCGGGGTGGGGGTTGAGCCCGATGCCGCTGGAGGATATGTAGGCGAGTCGCGGGCTCATCAGGTCGAGCAGCGCGGAGTCAAGATTGTGCTTGCTTCCGTGATTTGGAACCTTCAGCCAGTGCAGGTCGGCGACTTCCGACTGGTCGTCCACTTTGCGCAGGGCGCGCCGGCCGGCGTCGCCTGTGAACAGGTAGCGGTCACCGTCGTAATCGAGCCGCAGGACCAGCGACGCCTGCTTGTCGCTCTCCGGGTCGTCCACGGCCGAGTCGAGCACCTCTTCGGGCGCGGCGGGGCCCTTGCCGGGCGCCTTCCTGCGGCGGAAGGAGACGCCCGCCTCGACCGTCTCGTGCATCAGCTCGATGTCGTCGAAGAAGTGAACGCACTGCTGGAAGAAACCCTGCGTCGGCGCCAGTACCTGCATGGGGCCAATGTGCGCCTTCCCGTCGGCGAACGCCTCCTGCACGGGCACGCCCTTGGCCTCCAACTGCCGCACGAGGCGGTGGGTCACCTCGACGGACCGGCGCAGGTGCTCGGCGACGGAGCGGACGGCCGTCGAACGGGCCCCGTCCCGCGTCCGCTCGGCGATGGTGACGGCGCGCTCGGGATCCACGCCGTGGCGCCTCAGATCGTAGACCCAGGCGGCGCCGATCTGCTCCGGCCCCAGGCATTCCACCACGTGCAGCAGTCCGGCGGCGTGGTCGCCGTCAATGTGGGACAACACCAGGTGGTCAATGCGGCCGCCGTAGAACCGATCGAGCTGGTCCAGTATGCGCTGGCCGTCCTCCCAATTGCGCCCCCCGTCCACGAGGATGACAACCGGCGCCCCGGAGGTGTCCACCTCGACGAGCAGCGCGTCCGAATCGCCCACCGGCAGCATGTCAATCTGCAGTCGCGCCATGGCATTGCCCCCTGTTGGTCTGGCGTCATTGTTAGCCTACGTGTGGTCTTGCGTGGCGTCAAGCACAGGGGTCGGAAGCGGCGTTTCGGTTGCGGGCGGCGGGCCGAGCCGTTACAACTGCAACCGGCTGTGGACATGCCGATGGCTCCGTTCCCACGGGGAGTGTCATGAGCGAAGGCAAGGTGAAAGTGGCAGTGGTCGGCGTCGGCGGCATGGGGTCGAATCACTGCAAGAACATCCGCAAGATAGACGAGTTCGAGCTGACGGCGGTGGTGGACATCAAGCCGGAGCGAGCGGCGGAGATGGGCGAGCAGTTCGAGGTGGAGCATCTGACCGACCACCGGGAGCTTCTGGAGCGCGGGATGGCCGAGGCGGTGGTCATCGCGACGCCGCACTACTTCCACCCACCCGTCGCCATTGACGCCTTCCAGGCCGGCCTGCACGTGTTGAGCGAGAAGCCCATCGGCGTGCGCATCGGCATGGCGGAGAAGATGGCACAGGCCGCCAAAGACAGCGGCAAGGTGTTCTGCGTGATGTTCCAGAATCGCACCCGCGCCGACGTGCAGAAGGCCCTCGAGCTGATCGAGGAGGGCGCCCTGGGCGAGGTGCGCCGCACCCTGCTGGTCGCCCCGTGGTATCGCTCGAATGCCTACTACGAGTCGGGCACCTGGCGGGCGACCTGGGGCGGGGAGGGCGGCGGAGTGCTGATGAACCAGGCGCCCCACGACCTGGACCTGTTCTGCCTGCTGGGCGG
>JAWOCH010000049.1:0-4157 GCA_046483865.1 Candidatus Brocadiia bacterium
TATGAATGCTATTCTTGCCCTCAGGAGGAATAGTTTTGCATATATGAATGCTATTCTTGCCCATACGCAGCCTGCTGGCGCAGGTCTCCCGCGCCAACCGCGAGCTGACCGAGCGACAGCGGAGCCTGGATTACGAGCTGAAGATGGCGCGGGAGGTGCAGATGCGCCTGGTGCCCTCCGGGCCGATGTGCATCGGGCGGGTCTGCTTCGACTTCCTCTATCGCCCTTCGGGAGAAATCGGGGGCGATATGTTCGACGTGACGCCTCTGGATGACGGACGCGTGGCGATGGCCCTGGCGGACGCCTCCGGCCACGGAGTCGGGGCGGGCCTGGTGGCGGTGATGGTGCGGATGATCTGCCGCAGCTACGGGCTGGACCGCGGCGATCCGGCGGCCATGCTCGCGGCGATCAACGAGGAGCTGGAACAGATCGTGCCGCCGGGGCAGTTCGCGACGGCGTTCTACGCCGTCTGCGACTGGGAGGCGCGGGAGCTGGCCTATGCCGCAGCCGGCCACCCCATGCCGCTGCTGCTGCGCTCCGACGGCGACGCGGTCGAGCGGCTGGGCGAGGCGGGGCTGCCGCTGGGCAGCCTGAAGGATGTCGGCTACGATGGACAGAGCATCGAGTTCGCGCCCGGCGACAAGATGCTGCTGTTCACCGACGGGCTTCTGGACGCTCAGAACGTGGACGGCGAGCGGTTCGGCTACGGCAGGTTGGGCCGGCTGGCGGAGCGGCACAGCGGGCGCAGCGGGCCGGAGTTCCTCCACGCCGTCGTCCAGGGCGTCGAGGAGTTCACCGAAGGGCGCGAGGCGTCCGACGACATGACCGTTGCGCTGGTGGAATCGCTGACTGAGGAGCGCGTGGAGCAATGGCGTTGAAGCGCGGCTCTGTTGCGGTATAATCGGCTGAACGCAGGAGGGACCAGATGCTGGGCGAGGGCGACAGCGTGGTGAGCATCCGCGACTTCACGCGGGAGGAGATCCTGCACGTCCTGTCGGTGGCGGCGCGGATGGAGGCCGAGGAGCACTACGGCCTGCTGGAGGGCAAGGTGCTGGCCACCATGTTCCTGGAGCCTTCCACGCGCACCCGGCTCAGCTTCACCTCGGCGATGATGCGCCTGGGCGGACAGGTGATGGACTTCGGCGACACCGAGCACTCGTCGTTCAAGAAGGGCGAATCGCTCAGCGACGCCATCCGGATCGTGGCCGGCTACTCCCACGCCATCGCCCTGCGGCACCCCTGGGAGGGTGCCGCACGGCTGGCCGCTCGCATCGCCGGAGTGCCCGTCATCAACGCCGGCGACGGCGCCAACCAGCACCCCACGCAGACGTTCCTGGACCTCTACACCATCCAGAAGGTCAAGGGCGCCATCGAGGGGTTGACGGTGGGGTTCGTGGGCGATCTGAAGTACGGCCGCACGGTGCACTCGCTGGTGACGGCTCTAAGCCGGTTCGGCTGCCGGCAGGTCTTCGTCAGCCCGCCCAGTCTGACCGTGCCGCCGGGGCTGCTGCGGGAGCTGGAGCGGGCGGATGTGCACTACGAGCAGTCCGAGCAACTGCTCTCCGTTCTGCCCGACCTGGACATCCTCTACTGCACCCGCATCCAGCAGGAGCGCTTCGCCGACAGCCTCGAGTACGAGCGCGTCAAGGGCGCCTTCCGGATCGGCCTGGAGCAGATTGAGGAAGCCGGCGCGCCCGAATCGCTGCGCATCATGCATCCCCTGCCGCGGGTGGACGAGCTGGACACTGACCTGGACGAGACGCCCTATGCCGTCTACTTCGAGCAGGCCCGCAACGGCGTCCCCATCCGCCAGGCCCTGCTCGCTCTCGTGCTCGGAAAGGCATGATCATGGCTTCGGACAACGACACCGCGCAGGAATCCGAGCGCCCGCACCTGGACGTGTCCGCCATCCGCGAGGGCACCGTCATTGACCACATCCAGAACGAGGTCACCTTCAAAGTGGCCGACATCCTGAGCCTGGATCAGGAGGACCGCATGGTGCTGGTGGGCATGAACCTGCCCAGCGGCAAGGTGGGCAAGAAGGGGCTGATCAAGATCGCCGGCCGGGCGCTGACGCCCCAGGAGGTCAACAAGATCGCGCTGATCGCCCCCGACGCAACCCTGAACATCATCCGCGACTACACGGTGGCCGAGAAGCGTCGCGTCGAACTGCCCGAAAGCGTCGAGGGCATCGTGCGCTGCATCAACCCCAACTGCATCACCAACCAGCAGCCGGTCACCACCTCCTTCGAGATCATGGATTCGGTGCCCGTCGCCCTGCGCTGCACCTACTGCGAGCGCACCATCGGTGCGGACGACATCATACTGAAGTAGCGGAGCCACTTGTGCTCGATGGCAGCCCATCGGATAGCCCCGACGCCGAGGACCGGTTTGCGCGTCTGCTGAAGTGGCCGGCACGGCATCCGGTCATCACGGCGATGGCGCTGACGTTGCTCGTCGAGGGGATCACCTGCCTGTTCCGATTCGGCTGCGGGCTGCAGTCCACGCGCGACACGGCATGGCTTGCGCGTTTCACGTTCGGTCTGCGGATCCACCACGGCTACATCGGCGCGTTGCTGGCGCTGCCTGCCATGGCGCTTCAGCGCAAGTTCGGCCTGTGGGTGCGCCTGGTGCTGGCCGGCGGTGTCGCGCTTGCGCTCTCGGACGCCATCCATCACTTCCTGGTGCTCTGGCCCGTGACGGGCGCGTCGGAGTTCGACCTGATCTACGGCGCGGGCTGAGCCGCCTTGATGGCCGCCAGCACCTGCGCGCGGATCTGCTCCATCCGCTGGCGCGTATCGCCTTCGACGCGCACCGTCACGGCGGGCTCGGTCACGCTGGCCCGGCACAGGGGCCACCCGCCGTCGAACTCCACCAGCACGCCCTCGGGGTGGTCCTGGGGGCGCCCGGCGAACCGCTCCCGCAACGCGCGCACCACGCCCTCCGCGTCCCCGGCCGGGCGGGGGATGCGGATGTCCTCGCTGATGAAGTAGGGCGGTATGGTGCCGCGCAGCTCGGCCAGTGACTGGCCGGCCGCCCGCAGGGCCTCCCCCAGGCGCAGCGCGGCGTACAGGCCGTCGTCCCCGGCCAGCTCGCGGAAGAAGAAATGCCCGCTCGCCTCCCCGCCCAGCAGCGCGCCCTCCTCGATCAGCCGGCGCTTGACGAACGTGTGCCCGGAGCGCTCCGCCACCGGCCGCCCGCTGGCCCGCGCCACCTCGCGCCGCACCGTGCGCGTGCACTTCTGGTCATAGACGACAGCCGCCGGCGCCGCTGGAGGGACGCGCTTCTGCGCATCCGCTTCCTCCGCACAGGTAAGCGCATCCCGCGCCAGCAGGATCAGCGCCTCCTCGGCCGGCACGGCCTCGCCGTGTTCGTCCAGGAACGCCACCCGGTCGCCGTCGCCGTCGAAGCACGCCGCCATGTCCGCACCGGTCTGCTGCACCAGCTTTGAGGCCTCCTCCAGGGCGCCCGGCGCGCCCGGGTCGGGCGAGCGATTGGGGAACTGGCCGTCCGGCGTGCAGAACAGCTCGGCCACCTCGTATCCCGCCGCGCGCATCGCCTCCGGCGCCAGCCGCCAGAACGCGCCGTTGCCCGCGTCCACCACCACCTTCCGTCCGGCGCCCGTGCCGGCGAAGCGGCGGCCCAGCCACTGCACGTAGTCCGCTCCCGGCTCCCACTGCTCCAGCCCACCGCCCGACGCCGTGACGTGGGCGTCCTCCGCCACCAGCCGCCGCACTCGGTCCACGTCCGCCTCGGTCACGGGCAGCTCGCCGATCATGAACTTCACGCCGTTGTAGCTTGGCGGGTTGTGGGAGGCGGTCACGATGGCCACGGCTTCCGCGCCGCGGCGCCGCCGCGCCCAGTAGGCCACCGGCGTGGGCACGATGCCGACGTCGCAGACGCGCACCCCCGCCTCGACCAGCCCCCGGCAGAGCGCAGACTTCAGCGCCGGCGTGCTGGTGCGCACGTCGCCCGCCAGCACGCACTCCGCCGCCCCGCCCGCGTGCCGCCGGACCTCGCTGCCGAGCGCGCGGCCGATCCTCTCCGCCGCCGTCTCGTCCAGCTCGTCCGGGTAGACGCCCCGTATGTCGCACGCCTTGAAGATGCTCACGTTCTCTCCGTACGTCTGGTATGTAGCCCAGCCGCCCTCGGCTGGG
>JAWOCH010000110.1:0-3380 GCA_046483865.1 Candidatus Brocadiia bacterium
TCTCGCGCCAGGGCGGCCATCCGCCTTCCAGTAGGGCACAGGCCATGCGCGCCGTCGCCGATTCGGCCACGAGCTGGTTTCCGCTCTCGGACAGGCCAAAGCGGACGGTGCCCCCCGGCGGTGCGGCGTTGGCGAGGGCCACCATCGCTGCCGCGCCGGGCGGCGGGATGGTGATCTCCATCTCCAGCCCATACCCGTTGACCACCGGACGTCGAGCCCGCGACAGGCGCGCACCATCCGCACTGATCACCGTGAGGGGGCCGTCAGCCGCGAGTTCGAGGCGGATGCCATCCAGGGCGTACCGCCCCCGATGCTGCGCCACGGCCAGCATTCCCCGGCGTAGAGCCCAGGCCAGCGCTTCTGCGTCTGCACTGGCCGAGGGTTCCGCCATCGGTTCGGGATCCGGCAAGTCGCCGGTCTCCGTGAGCAGCCGGCAGACGCCATCGGAGCTATCCAGCTCCAGGTGACCTTCCGCCAGGTGGAGGTCGAGTTCGTCATCGGGCGTCGCGCGCACCAGCGGCGCCAGGCGCGCGTGGGGCACCAGGGCACTGCCGGGCGTATCCACTTCTGCCGGCAGGTTGATTTCCAGCGCCACCTCCAGGTCGGTGCCGAACAGGCGGCATGTATCGCCATCCGCTTCGAGCTCGACGCACCGGTAGCGCGGCTGCTGCGTCGTTGCGTTCACTGCCCCGGCCACCAACCGCAGGGCGGCCACCATGTCCGTCCGCTTCACTCGCAAGTCCATCGCTCCCTCCTCAGTAGTGGGTTCGGATGCTCGATTGTGCGGCCTCTTCCTGTTGCGTTTTCGGTTTGTGCGGCTTGTCGTTTTCGCGTTCCTCGATGTCGGCCAGGGTCACCATCGCACCGCCGAGGCTGTAGACGGCGCAGTCAAACATGTCATGCCGCCCGCGCTTGTGCCATTCACGCTTCTCTCGGAGGCCCCTCTGCACCATCTTTCGTTTCACGCGCATGAAGTGGGCGAGAAGCCACCCGAGGCTGCCCGGTCCTTTGCTGCGGTCCGTGCGGCGTTCGTTCGCGGCCTCCCGCGCGAAGTGGTGGTAGCCGGGGCTGCCGAACTCGCGGAACAGACGGTGGTAGAGTTCATCGGCCAGCGTGTCTACCTCCAGGAACCAGAGGACCGTCCCGTCATCCTGCAGGCGAGCCTGGAGCATGTCAGGTGCCCCTTCAGGGAGATCCATTTTGGCCCCGGTCATCCGTTCCCTCATCTGCGTCTCACTTCGGCCGACCAGTGCATGCACGCTGTCCCCCTGCGCGGCACACCACTGCCGGACCACGTGCTTGACCGCGCCCTCGTGCTTGTAGCCGGTATCCACCCAGGTGGTCAGGACGTCGTAGGCATTGAGGATGGCAAGCGTAGCGTCGAGGGCCTGCCGGATGTGCGTCTCCGATGGATCCCAGGCTGCGCCCTCCGGCACGATCTCCGTCACCCCCCACGCGAGTGACCACCGGGTCAGATCGGTGTTCCAGCCGTCCACGAGGTAGTAGAGCATCCGCTTCTGGACATCTATTGCACCCGTGAACCACTCCGCGCCATCCGGCAAGAGCTGTGGGGGCTCTTCCTCCCGGCCGACTGTTGCGCAGAGGGGATCGAAGTGAACGTGGTCATGGCAGTGCTGGGCAAGGAAGCCGAAGCTCAGCTCGCGGCTGCGCAAGGTGTTCTGGTGCGGCCGGGCCCACCAGAACTGGCAGACCTCCCGCTCGTCATCAGGGTTGCTCGACCGCTCGGCCTTCCACTCCTTCACTCCGCCTTCTGACAGGTTCTTCATGCCGGAATGCAGCCAGTTCCAGACCAGCCCGAAGGTGTAGGTCTGCGGCTCCTCACCGGTCACGGTCCCGTCAGGCTCGACCTTCATGTCCTTCGGCACCAAGAGCGGATGGCGGAGGGCCTCCTGCCGATCCTGTTCCGTCCAGATGACTTCGCAGAGCTGGCACATGTAGCCGGTGTTGTCACCGGCTTCGATTTCATTGTCGGCTATCCGCCAGCCGGTCAGGTTCTCGCGGATCGGGTAGAGGTAGCCCTCACAGTGGGGGCAGCGGATGTGGACACGGTGGCCGCTGCCCTGCACCATGGTCTCCTGGAAAATCCGACCCTCCTCCTGGGTGGTGGTGCACTCGCCGTAGATCAGGGCGTTGACCCCGAACGCCTCCGTGCGCGCCGCGAGCTGGGAGACCGGGTTGGTTTCCCGGCTCACGTCCCCGGCCGTGTCCATTTTGTCCAGCTCCGTCATGACCACCACGCGGGCTGTAAAGGATGACCGCTGCTCGTCGCCGCCGCCGGCCCCCATGAAACGCACGGAGACGCCATTGCGAAACCGCAGCACGTTGGTTTTTCCGCCACGGCTGCCAGGTCCCTTACGGGGCCACAGGTCGCCATATCGGGTCTTCTTGATAGCGGGCTTCACGCGCGTCTTGAATATATCCCACGCCATATCGGCTGTGGGCGCGCTGAAGATGAGGTTCTCCTCAACCTCAAACAGGTGGTAAAGGGTCGGGATCACGACGAATAGGATCGTCTTGCCGGACTGCACCGGCCCGCGCGCGAAGAACCGCCGCCAGCGCGGGTTGTCCATTTCATCAAGTACCAGGCCCGTCCAGGGCATGAACGACACGCGGAAGCGCATGCTGCCGCGCGGGCCATCCGTGAGGTAGACCTCGTCCTCCGCGAACTGGCGCATGCTGCGCAGCTCGCGCGGCGATAGGTCCTCAAAGAACACTCGGACTGGTTCAGTCCAGGCCGAGCTCTCCGCGTGCTTGGTCAAGAGCGTCACGGATCGCGTCTCCGACTTCATCACCAAAACGACGCTGGACGCCTTCCAGCGCCGTTCGCAGCACGCGGGATGCTTCCCGGAACTGCTCAATCACTTGGTCGCGTTCGATCAGTTCTCCGATCCTTTGACGGTATTCCACGTCCAGCAAGTCATGCCGCTTCCGCCGCAGTTGCTCAAGGGCCGGCGAATCCGATGCTCCGCCCTCCAGCAGGGTTTCACCGGGCGTGCCGCCAGCGTTCTCCACGTCGCGCTCTCGACGCCAGGCGATGACTGCAGGCAGGTTCCAATGGAGGTGCCCATCATCATCCTGGCTCCACCCCCCACAGCCTGCCCGCTTCCAGTTCTGGAGGTTCTGCACCGTCATCCCGAACGCCGCCGCCGCCTCGTTACTGGGCAGATCGGTGAAGTCAATACGGGGCACGCCACGCCGGGGAGGCTCCCGATATCGACCCAGCCCCGGCAGCCCTTTCTGCTCTCCCTTTCCGCTCATGCGTCGTCAGTCCTTGCCGATTCCGTATCTCTTAGCTGCGAACGGTGTAAACAAGGGCCACTTTTCCCCGCCAAACACACGAAAATTCGCCCCCCTCCCCC
>JAWOCH010000233.1:0-2734 GCA_046483865.1 Candidatus Brocadiia bacterium
GCGCGGAAACTTTCCAGCGGGGCGGGGTACGGGGCAGGGTCATTCAATTGTCCCGCGTACACAACCGGGGCCACGTCTTTCGGCAAGTGGACGTCTACCGGGGGAACCCGCGGGGGCATTCGCCGTACGGCGAACCCGCGTGGCCGGCAGGCATGCCGGCGCTACAAAAGCCGCACGGTCATGGGCATCCAGTGTAGCGCCACCTTCCGACCTTCGCCCTGAGGCGAAGGCTGGCTACCCGCGTTCGCCGTACGGCGAATGCCCGCGGGACTCACCGCCTGCGCTACGCAGCACTCAACAGTGAGCTGATTGTTGAATGGCCCTGCCCCGGCACGCGCTTTGCCCGTTGCGCGAGGCGA
Organism: Candidatus Brocadiia bacterium; assembly: GCA_046483865.1. Classification (GTDB taxonomy): domain Bacteria; phylum Planctomycetota; class Brocadiia; order SM23-32; family SM23-32; genus JAWOCH01. The sequence continues at coordinate 360 of JAWOCH010000233.1, forward strand.
CATGGCATCTTACCATGACCGGTCCGGCGCCCAGAGTGCCGCTGCACGGGCATCACTCAGGCTGAGGTTCCCGCGATGGAATCGTACAGAGATAAGTTCAGCGAGTTCGCCGACAAGTTCGATGCGGAATCACACTTCCTGCACGTCGTCCTGCCGTCCGTCGTCCGGCCCGGGGAACCGTTCGCCCTGAAAGCCGTCATGATGGACGCCACCGGTATGCCGGCCGAAGACTGGACCGGCCGCGTGCCGTTGGAGGCAAGCGACGGGGCCTTGAGCGTGCCGGACGCGCTCGAGTTCGGCCCGGCGGACATGGGCCGGTTGAAGGTCGAGGGTCTGGTCGCCCGGGAGGAGGGTGCCTTCCACGTGACCGCCGCGCCGCCGGGCTGCCCGGGACATCCGCCCACCAGCAACCCGGTGGTTGCGAAGGCGCACGGGCCCCGCCTGTTCTGGGGTGACATCCACATGCACACGCTGGTCAGCAACTGCCACCCGGACCTGTGCAAGAGCCCCGAGTTCGGCTACTGGTACGGGCGTAACGTGGCGCTGATGGACTTCTGCGCCGCCGCCGACCACCTGCGCGGCATCCACCGCGTCGAGGGCAACTGGGACATCATAAGGGGCTGTGCCCAGGAGTTGCACGAGCCCGGCGAGTTCGTTCCCTTGCTCGCCTTCGAGTCGTCCCACGCCCGGGGCTATGGCGGCGACAATAACATCTACTACCGCACCGACGATGCGGACTACTTCTGGGTGGACCGGGAGGACATGAAGGGCATCGCGCCCGAAGTCACGCTGGACGAGCTATGGGGCTGGTTGGACGAGCAGGGCGTCCCCTACGTCAGCATCCCCCACCACACCGGTCGGAGCGGCAAGTATCGCGACTTCGAGGACCCCTACCACAACCCCGAGAGGGAGACCGTGCTGGAGGTGTACTCGTGGTGGGGCAGCTCCGAGGCCCGCCACGACGACCTTTACCTGAAGGGCGGCAAGACGGACCACCGCGCCTACTGGCGGGACGCGCTGGAGCTGGGCTACCGCTATGGCGTCATCGGCTCCAGCGATACCCACCACACCATGCCCGGCACGCCGTATCCGGTCAACGCGGAGAACTACCACTACGCCCAGCACCGCCTGAACTGTCAGGGGATGGCAGCCATATACGCCGATGAACTGGCGCGGGAGCCGCTGTTTGATTCGCTGCTCGGACGCAACTGCTACGGGACCACGTGGTGGCGCCCCGTCATCGAGTTGTCCGTCGACGGGCGCCGCATGGGCACGGAGGTGGAGGCGGACGCCGAGCTGCGCCGCCGCCGCCGGGTCGAGGCGCGCATCGCCACCCCCGGCCGGAGCATGCTCATGCTGTTCCGCAACAACGAGATGATAGCGCGGGAGCGACTGGAAGGGCCGCTGGGGGAGTTCACCTTCACGGACGAGGAGCCGCTGGAGGAGGTCTGTATCGAGGACGCCCCCCGCAGCGAGCGCCCGTTCACGTTCTATTACGTCAAGGTCGAGGGCGCCGGCAGCCAGCTGGCCTGGTCCTCCCCCGTCTGGCTGCTGGCATAAAGGGTTTTCTCCAGAGGGGTCTCGAAGCAGTCATGCACCGGTCAGCACGCAGCCCCGAGCAGATGCCTTGCAGTGAACGACACTGCAATTGCAGTATCGTTTACTGCGCCAGCGATCCGGCGCTATCCCCGGCCTGACCAATCAGGAGGAGCCGACATGGGACAGAACGAGGACTACTTGCGGTTGCTGTCCATCTTCTACTACGTGCTCGGGGGGATGACGGCCCTCTTCTCGTGCTTCCCTCTGTTCCACCTGCTGGCCGGCATCTTCGCGCTGCTCGCCGGGGCCATCGAGGGGGAGCCGCTGGGGGTGGTCATCGGCATCTTCTTCGTGGTCTTCTCCGTCGGCATCATGACGCTCGGCTGGGCGGTGGCGGCGCTGCTCATCGTCGCCGGCAGCAGCATCGCCCACCGCCGCCGCTACACGTTCTGCCTGGTCATAGCCGCCATCGCGTGCACCATGATGCCGTTCGGCACGGCGCTCGGCGTGTTCACTATCATCGTGCTGATGCGGCCGGAGGTTAAGCAGATGTTCGAGGCCCCTGCCGCGTGACCCCCAAACGTCTTCAGCGGAAGGGCACAAGCGAGCGCTCCTCGCCGGTGCCGATGACGGAGGCATCCTCCCCGTTGACCGAGTGGAGCGTCCATCCCTCCTCAACACGGGCGAAGACGATGACGTCCTCCCCCTCGGCCGACCGCACGCGCAGTATGCCGCCCTGCTCCGCGCTGACCGTTGGGACCGGCCCGCCCTCCTCCGCGGGATAGAGCACGGTAACCAGCGCCGTCTCGTCGCGGGCCGAGCCGGGCTGCACGGTG